>NZ_JAKRFE010000022.1:0-61035 GCF_022348225.1 Gordonia sp. McavH-238-E | reverse complement strand
CATCGCCTACACCCTCAACAACCGTCCTAGAAAAGTCCTTGGATGGAAAACTCCCGCCGAAGTCTTTGGCGAACAACTACACTCGCTACAACAACCCAGTGTTGCATCGACCGATTGAACGCGCCCAATTCCGATCGCGAAAATTCGTACACGCCTTGAACACTCATGGACTCACGGGGTCGATGGGCAAAGTCGGAGCGTGCGGGGACAACGCAGCGATGGAGAGTTTCTTCGCACTCCTGCAACGCAACGTGCTCGACCGCCAACGCTGGGACACCCGCGAGCAGCTTCGGATCGCGATCGTCACCTGGATCGAACGGACCTACCACCGCCGGCGCCGGCAAGCCCGCCTCGGTCGGTTGACGCCTGTCGAGTTCGAAGCAATGATCAACACCGCCGCTGCCGCGGCATGACACCCAAACTGTCACCTATCCGTGCAGCAGTCCCCACCATAGACATGTTCGATACTGCGTGCTTGAAGTACATCTTGTCCTCGCCGAATCCGCGGTCCAAGGCTGAGTCGTAGTATCCATGCCGGATCGGGATGTTCTCGGCGATTGTGCTGTTCCAAGTTTCCGAATTGATCACCCACGACTTGTACCCAGGCGGTGGCGGAGCGGCATTCGCCTCCGCAGGGATCAATGCCACTGCGAGTGCCGCAGTCATGACCAAAACTGAGCGGCGAATTAGTTTTCTCACGTATTTGCTCCCCTACTCGCGTGTAGACATAATCGCTTTGCCGTCGGGTGCGACCGCGGCGAAACCATGCTGGAAGATTTGGCGAAGAATCCCACCCTCGAGTGTTTCGGGGGCTTGAGACGGGTAACCAAGCTTGCCGAGCTCGTACTGCACGGTCTTCCACAGCGCCAGCATCTTCACCGGGACTGGCCACGCTCCCACGGCAGGGTGCCAGTAGATGGCTTCCTTGTTCTCGAAGTAGGTGTAGTGGCCCACGTTGTCGGAAGAGACCTTCTCGTCAGAGGTGGGATAGCCGAACGCCCCGTCCTCTCTGCCGGCCTGCGCCCACCGATCGCGAGTGGCCCCGAACATCTGCCGCGCGCCGGTCTGCTGTGACCAGGTCACCGTCCCGTTGAAGAAGTTGTTGTAGCGGCCGCTGTACTTCGTGACTGCTACCTCGTCTGAGGTGGGGTACCCCATGGGCCCTCCCTCGGCGCCCACAGCGTTCCACTTCGTGCGGATCGCGCCTCCGATCGAGGCGGCCTGCGGATTCTGGGTCGGATGCCAGTAGATTGCCCCACCCACGAACTCTTGACGCCGACCCTGGTTATCGGGGTTCACGATCTCGTCGGTCTTCGGGTAGCCAAGGAATCCTGACTCCCACCCCTTCGAGCCCCACTTGGTCATGAAGCTGTTCACCACCGGGTGTGCACCGTGCGCAGCCGACCAGTAGATCGGCCCGACCATGAATTCGCTGCGCTTACCGGTATTTCCGGGGTTGGTAATCTCGTTGCTGATCGGGAACTTCAAGAAGCTGTTCGGTCCTCCCAGCGAGTTGTACTTGTCGCGGATCACGCCGCACACCTCGTACGGCGCCGGCCAGTACACCTGGCACCCAGCCGCCACACGGGCCGTCATCTGGCGCTTCTCCACGCGAGCTTCCATGACCTCGGCCTTGTCGGCGTCGGCCTTGGAGAACTTGCCGTCACCAGGGATCTTCTCGCAATCCGAACGCATCTTGCCCGGCGTGACGGTGTCCTTCGGGTCCTCAGTCGGAGACCACTTCTCGGTCGCCGGCCGCCCGGACTCACCCTTCGAGCATTCCTCCGCATCCGCGGTTGACGACGACGGAGCCTCCGACGACTCCTCGGACGAACTGGGCGGCGCAGGGACGCTCGACTCCCCCTCCGACGGCTCAGACGGCGGCGGGGTCGTCGGCACCACCGACGGCGTCTCGACCTCCTCAGAGGCCGGCGGGGCCTGCTCCTCCGTCGGCTGCGGCGCCTCCGACTCCGGCTCAGCCGACGGTGAGGATCGCTCCACACTCGACGGCGCCACCGACGTCGTTGATGAGCTCGACGACGCAGGCTCGTCGGCATGGGCTACACCGACGGCAGAGTGCACAACACACAGCAAGGCGCCGCATCCAACAGCTATTCGTACAGGTAGACGCATCGTTGACAAACTCCTCTAATCCAGAGCAATGCGATTGATCTCGCGGAATATGGCGGTACCACGACAGGGACGTTCGGCCATTGCAATTCGGCGCCAACGCCATTCTTGGAATCCCCACCCGCCCGGTTAACTCTCAAATCCGGAGGACGATTTGACCCAATTAAGCGAAGCGTATGACACGCCTGAATTCTTCGCAAGATATTCGCCTAGGTAACAACTCCGATCAATGTTGTTGTTAAATAACAAAATACGGCAACGGCAACGCTAAGCCTGTTGACGGATCATTCAGTGCTGCCGCGGCACCAGGCCCTCCCGCGGCCCGCGTCGCTCCCGCACAATCACCCCGACTGCCTGGTCGCGTCCGGTGTGCCCGAGCTCCCGACGCGAGGTCGCCCGGCCCCATCGGTTGCGGTCTGTCTGCCGGCTGCGCCGTCACCTGATCGGAGCGGCTACGCCGCGCTCTGAAGCCCTTCGGGCTGGGTTGGTTTGCGTTGCCCTGCCGCATTCTCTTACCTCCAGTCGCGGCCCGCAAGGGCGTGAAAAACTAATCCGCCCTGCGGGTTTCAGGGCTGCGCCCCGGATGACTTTTTCACTTCCTCCCTTGCAGTCCACTCCCTCCGGCAAAGAGATGGCCAGTGCAAACGCAAACCAGCACTCACAACGGGAGGGGTCACCATGACCAGCGCCGCCACCATCGCCTACCAGCTGTGCACCAGCTGCGCGGTCGCCGTCGCCTACGGAGACATGAGCGCCCTTGACACCGAGAGCACCGCCGAGGTCGTGGCGTTCATGGCCGATCACGGCTACCTCACCCCCGCTGACGACATCGACCCGCCTGGCTACTGGCTCTGCGAATGCTGCGGCATCGACCAGCTCGGCGCAGGCCGCACCTTCACCCGCGACTAGACCACTGACCAGCCGAAAGGACACAGAACATGAACGCCTGGATCGCCACCAAGGACCCCGCCAAGGTCGAGGCCTTCGCCGAGCAGATCGCCGCGCACGAGCCGAATCGGATCACCGAGGCCGACGGTGACCGCGAGTTCGCCGTGTGGATGTACGGAGTTGACCGTGCGATCCGTAGGCGTACCAACGGATTCAGCCACCGCGACCTGCCCGATTTCGGCTGGAAAGACGCCTACAACGACGACCTGGACCCCGCCGTCGCCGCCGCCGACGCGATCGCCCATTGGGAAGAGTTCGGCGACCTCTAGAAAAGACCTCCGCGTCGCAATCCGGCACGCGGGCAATAGAAAACCCGGCCAGGGTCTAGCTGGCCGGGGTCTCACCCACCACAGTAAGGGAGAAACCCCATGACACACAACACCACCACCGAGACCGTCACCGCGACGGGCGAGCTGCGCCACCTCAACCCGGCCGATCTGGTCATCGACACCAACATTCGCACCGAGGCCGAGGCCACCCTCACCGCCGAGTTCGTCGATTCGATCCGCGACGGCGTGCGTCAGCCGATCCTCGCTGTGGAGGTCGACGGCGAGGTCCGGGTGCGCGACGGGCAGCGCCGGACCCTGGCGGCGCGTAAGAACGCGCTCGCCAGCGTCCCGGTCTACGTCGTGCCGGTCGCGTCCGACGCCGACGACAAGGCGCTGACCATCGATCGGATTGTGGAGCAGCTGGCCAGTTTCGAGCGCGAAGGACTCCGCACCCGTGACCGCGTGGCCGCGATCGAACAACTCGCCCTCGCCGGGATGTCGGCGACCAAGATCGCCAAAGCCACCCGCACCAAGAAGAAGGACGTAGACGCCACCCTGGCGGTCGCGAAGTCCGCGACCGCCCTGGACCTGCTCGACCAGGGCGCAGGGTTGACGCTGGAGCAGTCCGCGACATTGGCGGCCTACGACCACGATCCCGAGGCGCAACAGTGGCTCCTCAACGCCGCGCGCAGCGGACGGTTCGAGCACCAGGCCAAGCAGTTGACCGACAACGCCGCCGAGCGGGTCGAGCTGCTGGCCCAGGTCGCCGCCTACGCCGCCGAGGGGATCGCGGCGGTGACCCGTCAGCCGAGCAACAGCGAGGCCGTCAGCCTCGACCTGCTGCTGACTGCCGAGGGTAAGGCAGCGACGATCGCGGACGTGCCGGTCGATCACCGCGTGGCCTACGTGTGGGCCGACGTGACCGAACAGTGGACCGATGCCGACGGCAACGCCGTCGATGAGGAGGTGATCGACGGGGACCTCATCGATGAGGGCGCCGCTGACGCGCAGCCCGAGGACGGCATGGTCGATCCGCGCACCCTCACCCGAAAGGTCACCCGCGAGATCGCAACCACGTGGTTCGTCCGGCGCAGTGCTGCTGCCGATCTCGGATTCACCGAGCGCCCCTACGGCTACGGCTACAGCACCCCGAGCAGCGCAACGGCCACCGCTGACCTCAGCGACGACGAGAAGGAGGCCCGCAAGCAGGAACGTCGCCGGGTGCGGGTCCTCAACACCGCCAGCCTCACCGCCCGCGAGGTGCGGATCGAGAAGCTGACCGCGTGGCTGGCCCGCAAGACCCTGCCGAAGGGCAGCGCCCCGACGGTCGCGAAGTTCCTCGCGACCTCGATGCGCGCCCATCACGACATGTTTGGCGCGAACAGTATGCAGGGCAACGCCGCCGAGATCGCGGCCACGATCCTCGGCGGTGACCCCGCCGACCTGATCGAGCAGGCCACCACCGCCGACCGCGCCCAGATCATCGGACTCGGCATCGCGCTCGCGTCGCGGGAAGCGCACATGTGGAAAGACGCCTGGCGCAACATCGGTGACCGCCACTACCTCGGCGGCAGCCAGATCAGCGCCCGCGCTGGCTACCTGCACTTCCTGGTCGAGGTGACCGGCTACACCCTCTCCGATGTCGAGCAGGTCATCGCCGGGGACGCCGACGCCGCCGACGTGCCACTCGACTAAACCCCGTTCAGCGGTGGGCCGCGACCTCTCACGGTCGTGGCCCACCGCCCCGGCCCCGCTCATACCCGCCACCTCGAGGAACCATCGTGACCATTACCGGCGAACTGTTCCCCCGCTGCGCCCTGCCCGGCTGCGCGAACCCCACCGACACCCAAGGCCACCCCTGCGGGCAGTGCCGCCGCGACCTCGGTACCTTCCTGCGCTACAACCCCGGCGGCCAGCCGATGACCGCCGCCGCCCACACCGCCCGCGATCACGACGTCGCCCTGGCCTACCGCGCCCAGGAACAGCTACGCATCGACGCCGCTGCCGAGCAACACCTCGCGATCCAGGCCGGTCAGCAGGAGAAGTACGGACAGACCTGTTGGCTGTGCGAGGAACGCCGCAGCTGCGCCCTCATCAACGGGCGGTGGGAATGCCGAACCTGCCGCACGAGCACCGGTTGACCGACCAGCCCGCGGGACATAGCGGAGCGACCTGACGGCCGCACAGCGTTGTCCCGGCCCGGTGGCTCCGCTGCGCTGCGCCACCGACCCGGGAAGAGTCCCAGTCAGGTGGGTGGTCACCTTTTTGCGCGCGCACGTCGACCAAGTGTGACCGACGGGGACCCCCGAGCCGTCAACCCACGCCAGGCGGCTACCGCCCGTTCTCCGCTGCGCTCCGCCCGTGCGCTCCAACCACTTTCGGTAACCCGCGCTCGCTGCGCTCGCAACCGAAAGTGGCTTCCGGCGCGCCTGGCTCTGCGGGGTTGACAGCCCACCCCCGCCGGTCCCCCAGGTCTCTCGACGTCCGCCACACCGGCCGGACCACAACGAAGGGACCTCCTCATGGATTACATCGCTCATACCGTCGACACCGCCGCCGCCGTCGGCAGCGTCGCCGATCTGCTCTGGGCCGCCGCCGACCTCGTGGCCACCAACCCCGAGACCGCCGACCCCATCCACGACGCCGGCCTGCACCTCATCGCCGCCGGCCGAACCACGGCCCGCCGGGCCGGGGCAGCCCGCGAGCTCGCCACGATGATCGCCGAGAGCCGCCACCCCGACCTGGCCGCCACCATCACCGGCGACGACACCGACTGGGCCAGCTGGCAGCGGGTACTCACCGAGCCCTGGCCCATCCTCGCCGATGCGGCCGCCTTCGCCGCCAAGCTCGGCGGACTCGAAGGCCAGATCACCCCAGGACGCTGGACCGCCTAACCGGGCAGCGGGTCGGGGTCGCCGCCACGGCGGCCCCGACCCGACGTCTAGGCCGTCACGAATGATCGGTGTCCCCGCGCCGGCGAATGCGGCGCCGACCACGATCGGCCGCACGGAACACCCGCAACGGCTTGCGCACGCTCTCCACAAGATCGAAGGTGGTCCCGGTGCGTTCGGCCATGTGCCAGTCGATGTTCCACTCGCTGTCGAGGACCATCATGCGTCCCACCGCCCGGTCCTCGTCCCCGGACTGATAGGCGTCCTCGCACACCTGACACAGCGCCCACCAACTACCCAGGATGTGGCCCTTGCCGTACTTGCGGAACCTCGTCTTGTCCGGGTCCAAGTCGTGCAGCCACACCGGCCTCTCGCGACCGCAGAACGAGCACAACGGATACTCGTGGTCGTCGACGTCGAGCGATTCGTCAGCTGGGCTACCCACAACCGTCACGGTAACCGGCGCGAGCACCGACGGTGCTGCCTCTGGCGGCTGCGCCGCCACCTGATCGGAAGCGGCTACGCCGCCACCCAACCGCATCGGGGTTGCTTTGCTGACCCCCACCAGTCTCTTACCTCTGGTCGGCACGGCGACAAGGGCCGCGAAAAACTAATCCGCCCTACGGGTTTGCAGGGCTGCGCCCCGGATGACTTTTTCACTGTGAACACCCTTGCCCCGACCTCCCGCCGGCAAAGACATGGCAGGTGTCACGCAAAGCACCGGCCCGCCGAGGCCCACACCGCAGGGAGGCACCCACCATGGCCCGTACCGCCACCATCAGCCGCGGACAGCGAGCCGCCGAACGCCGCGAACTAGCCGCGCAGCTGCACGCGACCATCACCGACAAGGTCGCCGCACTCACCGGCACCGACGAATGGGCCGCGTTCCTCGACTACGCCACCAAGTTCCACGCCTACAGCCTCAACAACCTGCTGCTGATCATCGCCCAACGCCCCGACGCCTCCCAAGTCGCCGGATACAACAAATGGCTCGAACTCGGACGCCACGTCCACAAGGGAGAAAAGGCGATCCGGATCCGCGGATTCAGTTCCCGCAAGATCACCGACACCGACCCCGAGACCGGCGACGACACCGAACGCAAGATCGCCACCTACCCGATCCTGTCCGTGTTCGACATCGCCCAGACCGACCCCATCACCGAGGTCACCGACTGGATGCGCAAGAAGAACCCCAAGGCCCGGGTCTGGGTCGACCTCGCCAGCCCCGCCCACACCCTCATCGGTGACGATCCCGCCGACATCTACAGCCGCACCGTCGACTACATCACCGCCCAGGGCTGGACCGTCAGCCGCGAGCAGATCCCCGAGACCGGCACGAACGGGTACACCACCACCGACGGAACCCGCCGTATCGTCATCGCCGCCGATCTCACCGACGCCCAGGCCGCCAAGACCGTGCTGCACGAGACCGCCCACGCCCTCATGCACGCCGACATCGACACCGCCGACTACATCGCCCACCGTGGCCGCTGCGAAGTCGAAGCCGAATCCGTCGCCTACGTCGCCGCCGGTATGCTCGGAGTCGACACCAGTGACTACAGCATCGGCTATATCGCCGGATGGGCCGAAGGCAACACCGACGTCATCGCTGACACTGCCGCCCGCGTGCTGGCCACCGCCCGACAGATCGCCGCAGCACTCGACCCCGACACCCTCACCGAGGACGCCGCCTAACCCCGAGTACCGGGGCCGCCCCACCTGGCGGCCCCGGCCGGGAGGCACAGCGGAGCGGCCTGGCGGCCGCGCAACATCATCCGGTGGTGGCCGGCGACTGCGCTGCGCTCCGCACCGGCCACCACCGGGAGTCAACGACCTACTCAGGTGGGTGGTCACCACAGCAGCGCGCACGTCGACCAAGCGTGACCGACCCGGGACCCGACCTGTCAACCCACACCCGCACGCTGCCGTGTGTTCTCCGCTACGCTACGCCCACACGCTCCGACCAGCCCGGTAACCCGTACTCGCTACGCTCGCAACCGAACTGGCCTCCGGCGCACACGGGCTCTACGGGGTTGACAGCCCACCCCGCCCGGTCCCACCAACTCCGACGTTCGCAACCCCGCGAACCCCATCGAAGGAGTCACCATGGCCTGGACCATCACCAACATCGACGTCACCCCAGCGGCCCGCGAAATCATCCGAGCCACCAACATCCTCGACAGCGCCAGCACCGACAACCCGCCAGCACTCATCGACATCGCCAACATGCTCGACCTCAAAATGTCAGAGTGGGCACTCGGACTCGCCGAACTTCTCACCCAGGGCCACGCCATCATCGTCGCCGACGACGACAACCGCGAATGCCTCATCCTCACCACTACACCCATCTACGGCACGGCGTAGGCCGGGGCTACGCCCCTGGCGCTCCGCGCCCGGGGCAGCCGTCCCCCTCACCGTTCTCTCCGGCGAGATCGGTCCATTTCGCGACGTGCTGCCGTTCGGCCTCTGCCAACGTCCAATCCCACACCCTCCTGCCGAACGGTGTCAGAGTGAACCTCTCAACCTGGAGACTAGGTTCATCAGAGTTTTCTACCGCGACTTCTCGCTCAAACACCCCCATGTCTGTCAGCTTTTCCGCAACGCTAAACAGGTAGTTGGCCCGCTGCGCTAGCATAATTCCATTCTTTCCCACTTCCTGCATGAACTCTCGCGGGAAATGGGCCGATATCTCCGCCGACGCACGATCGCGACTCAAGCCGAGGCGCTCAGCCTTGAATGCGATTCGCGCCGCCAGAAAAATGGCAACCGAAACTGCGAGGAATGTCAGTGCCGTGACAGCAACGACCCGCCAACCGGGGTCTACTAGTGCTGCTATGAGCGTCCCCACGCTGAAAACGGCTGCTGCTACTAGCGATACCAACGGCCATTCAAATTGCGCGACTCGCTCGCGCGCGCCCGCCCAGAACCCTCGTTGATCCGCCGCCAGCCGCCGGTCGAAGTCTACAAGCTCCCGAGCAATTGCGCTCTCGACAACGTTTCTTGAATCGAGGTAAACGGGCATATTCTTGCGAATATCTACCAGATTCTTTAGACGCTCGTGTGGTGTCTTCTTTGCGTTGCGAGCTGCAACAATAGCTGTAATTCCGGCGACCACCAAAGGCGTCACAATGAAACGTAGCCAATCTCCCCAGGTAAGCGACATGCGGAAAGTATGACGAAGACAACCCGGGACCACTAGTGCTGCCGCGACACCAAGCCCTCCCGGACCCGCGTCGCTCCCGCACAATCACCCCGCCTGCCTCGTGCGTCCGGTGTGGTCGCGTCAAGCCGTACTGCTGGCAGTACGGCAGTGCGGAGCTTTCCTGTCGGCTGCGCCGACACTCTGAAAGGACCGGGGCTTCGCCCCGACCGGAAGTGTGCGGCAGCGCCGCACGGGCAGGGGTTTGTTGCCCCCTTCCATTCTCGTACCTCTGGTCGGCCCGGCGACAAGGGCCGCGAAAAACTAATCCGCCCTACGGGTTTGCAGGGCTGCGCCCCGGATGACTTTTTCGCTGTGAACACCCTTGCACCGACCTCCCGCCGGCGACGAGATGGCAGGTGTCAAACAAACCACCCGGCCGCAGGAGGAACCCACGATGGCACGCCCGACCCGCAACGGCACCCAGCGCGACGTGTTCACCACCACCAGTCGCGCACACCAGAACCGCCACACCATCCGCACCGCCAAGCGCCAAGCCAACCGCCAGGACCGCGCCGCCGCCCGCCGCGACCTCCGCGCCCACCACTGACCACCCCCACACGCGAAGGAGCACATCATGACCACCAGCCGCGCCGCACTGACCACCATCCCCACGACCCTCAGCGACGGCACCCGCGCCCGTGTCATCGGCCGCGTTGACGCCTTCCCCGGACACCCCGACCCCGGCACTCCGGTCGAACCACTCACCGCCGGCACCAGTGAGCCGGTCACCGACCTCGACGGCCCGCTGTTCGCGCTCGTGTCGGTGACATGGGCAACCGAAGTGACCACCGTCAACGCCCACACCGGCACGTCACGCACCCAGTACGTGCCCGGCCTGCTCGGTAGCCCGATGGGTACCAGCTGGTACCTCGCCATGGTCACCCCCGGTGAGCACGGTTTCACCCTCACCGGCCGCCACGCCGCCGGACACCGCACCGCCACCCTGCCCGACCTGGACGGCATCGACGCCCCCCGACAGGTGAAAGTCCATGACTTCGCCCTGCACCGCTGACCACACCCCACCCAACGCCCACCGAGGAGAGGACCCGAACCCATGACTGAAATCACGATCACCCACACCGCCGCCGACGGCACCCTCGCCGACGGCATGGTTCGCGGTGACGGCACCTACGAACTGTTGAAGGCGAACGGTTTTCACTGGTTCCGTTCCCTCGGCCTGATGGGCATTCAGGCCAGCCGTGACCGCCAGCCCAACGAACACAAGATCAGCCGCGCCGCCCGCGCTCTCACCGCCGCCGGCCACACCGTCACCGTCGAGATCGACCGCACCCACCGCGACCCCGCCCAAGCCGAAGCCGACCGCGCCGCCCGCCAAGCCGACCGGGTCGCCGCACTCGAGAACAAGGCCCACCGCCGCGCCGCCGACGCCGAGGCCGCATGGACCGCCGAGCAACGGGCCGCCGCAGCACTCCCCCCAGGCGGCGAGCCGATCAAGGTCGGACACCACAGCGAAGCCCGGCACCGCCGCGCGATCGATCGCGCCCACAACACCCTCGGCAAAGCCGTAGCCGCCGACCGCGACGCCGACCACGCCGCCCACCGCGCCGAATCCGCCGCCCGAACAACCGAACAGCGCTACAGCCCGGTCACCGTGGCGAACCGGATCCAGAAACTCGAAGCCGAGCAGCGCGCCGATCAACGCGCCCTCGACGGGCACACCCGAACCCTGTTCACCGACGCCCGAGGCGTCAAACACACCGAGGAAACCACCGCCGCGACCGGCGAGTACCGCGAACGAATCATCGCCCGCATGGCCGAACGGGCCGCGAACATCACCTACTGGCAGGGCATCCGCGCCACCCAGATCGCCGACGGACAGGCCGGCGATTACAGCCCCGACACCATCACCGCCGGTGACCTCGTCAAGATCCGACACCACGGCTGGACGCCCGTACTACGCACCAACACAAAGACCGTCAGCGTCCAAACCCCGGCACCGTTCGGCGGCCGCATGATCCGCCACACCGTGCCCTACCCCGAACTCCAAGGCCACCGCCCCCAGAACGCGACCACCGCCACCACAGAGGACGCGGCCATGGCCTGACCCGCGACCGGACCCACCCCGCGCAGGCGGGGCGGGTCCGGTGTTTCGGGCATCGAACCCGAACCACCGCAGGGCGCTCCGCGCCCACCGCACACCAGCAGGTCGGCAGCCTGGCTGCCGCGCGCCCTGTCCAGCACGCACCACCCCACACAGATGGGTAGATAGCAAACCATAAGTTTGCTATCGTGGCCGAGCATTCATTCTCATGGTTGTCACACCGAGAGATGAGGCTCCCCCGGAGGGGAGACGGCGGCCGACCCCAAGCTCTGCTCACCGTCTCCCCTCCCCCCTCTCGGTGGCCCCGCCACGTTGTCGACACCGCAACAGCATCAACCGTTCTCGTCGTGGATGCGTTGCTCTCTCCGCTTACCTACCGGGGCTTCGCCTGACCTGCCGAATTGTCATGGCGCCCAACCGGACCGCGTCAAATCCGTTTCGGCAACAACTCGCCACGCGCTCTGCCTCGCTCCCGCTCGGCGCCGCTGACTTCGCGGCGACTTCTTCCCTGCACTCCATTGACACCCCCCGCCTGGGCGAATGGGCGGCAAGTATCAGGAAAAGCACCACCACCAGACACCCTGAAAAGAGTCTGCGAACATCGAAAACAGTTGCACGACAACGCAATACGCGATACAATGGACACACAGACCAGCACTCGCGACGACACCAGAGAAGGGCCGACACCATGAGCGAGAACACCACGATCACCGTCTACACCAAGCCCGCCTGCGTGCAGTGCCACGCCACCTACAAAGCCCTCGACAAGCAGGGCCTGACCTATCAGGTGGTCGACATCAGCACCGACGACGCCGCACGTGACTACGTGATGAGTTTGGGCTACCTGCAAGCCCCCGTAATCGTTGCCGGAGAACAGCATTGGTCCGGATTCCGCCCCGACCGGGTCAAGGCGCTCGCGGCCGCCGCGTGAAGAGAACAGGACTCCTCGTCATGACCAACACCACCGACTATGCGCAGCGTGCTGTGGCCTACTGGGCGAAGTCCGAACGGGCCTACGCCGACGGCGATCCCCGCTATGGCGACGAGCTCGCCGAGCTGGCCGCCCAATGCGAACAGTGGGCGTACGAAGACCTCACCGGCGTCCGCAGCGACGTCGCCTAACCCACCGATACGAACAAGGAGACAGCAGGTGATCGTCATGGCCGACAAACCCGAGGTCGCACCCTGCGATGTGCCGCAGCCGCCGGCCACCGCGATCGAACCTCTGCCCGAACTGGAAACCGTCACCGCCGGAGACGACCTCACCCTCACCGGCACCATCGGTGACGACACTGCAGAAGTCGACAACACACTCGCCCTGGAACTGGACATGCTCACCGCACTGCTGTGGGCACCACCGGCCCGGGCCCGCCAAGTCGTCGAGGCGCTAGTCGGGTCCCGCGCCGACCGCGACGCCGGCACCACCACCACAGTTCTTCCCGCCGGCAGTGTGGTGTTCCTCAGTGCCGTGCATCAGGACGTGTTCGACACCGTCGTGACGTTGCTCGACGAAGGTAGCCCCGCCACACCCGTTCTGGTCAATGCGCGTTTTGCCGATCGAGGACTCACCACCCGTACCCGCAGCGTCATGCTCGAAATCGCCTCCCCGCGTCACGGCCGCCCCGTCGCCGACAGCGCCGACCTGCCCCACCTCGCCGCCGCCCTCATCGACGGCTGGTACCGCCGCGGCTTCCGCGCACTACTGGCCCGCATGACCCACGTGACCACCGAGCGGCCCACCGCCGAACTCGCCGGCCACTGGACAGCCCTCACCGGCCACCAGCAGGCCGCCGAAACCCGGTGGCTGGCCATCCGCGACACCCTCGCCCGTATCTGACGCGCTGTCCACTGCCCACCGCAGAAGGAGAGAGAACACCTATGGAATGGACAGGCACCATCCTCATCGCGGTCGGGGCCGTCGCGATCCTCGCCTCAGGGATAGTGCGGCAGCGCGTTGACCACTTCCGGCCTCGTCACCGCGAGACCGCAGCGGCCGCTGTGGCCCGTGCACGGCAACTTCAACGGGTCGCGATGGCCTTGGCCGTGATCACCGTCGTATGCGGTGCCACCGCAGCCGCCCTCAACAACGGCAGCACCACGATGTGGGTGTGCGGCACTGTGGTGCTCCTTGCGGGAGCGGCCCAGTGCTCCCTCGCTGCGCGGGTTCGCATCCCCGATGTTCAGCACCTTCGCGACCTCGGCTTCGACAACGGCAAAGGCACGCCGTGATGACTGACGACGATCACGAGGCCCAGGACCGAGAGATTCAGGACCTCGCTGCCGACATGCGCGAGCACGGCCGCAGCTGGACCGACATCGCCCACGAACTCGCGATCCCCGTCGCCACGGCACAGCTCGCCGTCGACCAAGCCCACCACCGTGCCGCCGAACTCGCTGCCCGCGACCAGATCGCCCTGTTCTGATCACGCGCCGAAGAAACACCCCCACCAACGTGGAGAGAGTCGATGACTGCACCGCACGCCCGCACCGAGGACGAGGTCCTGGCCGCGGCGACCGCCGGCCACATCATGGCCGGGATGCCGCCCACCGACGGCGATGTCGCCGCCGCCCGCCGGGTGCTGCGCGGGCACACGTCTGTCGAGGAAGAGTTGGCGAAGCTGGGCGACGAGCTGTCTAGGTCGCGATCGGCCCGAGCACGCCGATGATCGGTAAACTGTGTACGACGAGACATTCAGGAAAGGCAGGTGCGGAGATGATCGAGTCACGATGGATCACCCGCTGGCCGGAGTTGTTCGCCGGCCTCACCGACACCCAGGTCCGTGGTGTCGTGCAGGCAATCGACAACAACGTCCTCGAGGGCTGGGACCCGCAACGCGCCGACATCGACCTGGTCACCCGCTCGGCGCGCGGCGAACTGACCGACGCCGAAGTCATCGCCGAAGCCGTCGCCATGGCGACAGGCACACAAGCGGCACACGCCCTCGGCTGACACACACCCCGCGTACTTGTTTCGCGACGGCACCGCCTCGTCGAGGTGGTGCCGTCGTCGTGTCTGGAAGGTGAGGGTGAGTGACCGCACAGGATGACTGGGACGCCACGTTCATCCCCGGCACGACCGTGTTGGCCAACAAACTCGGCCTCACCGACGGCGACGCGCTCGCCGCGGCTGAGTACACGATCGCCTTTCACCGCGAAGCGATGATCGCCGATGGACGTATCCCGATCGCCCCTACCTATGACGCCGAGCACCTGCACACCATCCACGCCGCGTTGTTCTCCCCGATCTACGAGTGGGCCGGCGTACCGCGCACCTATCCGTTGAGCAAAGACGGTCTGCCGTTCGCTGACCCGAACCAGATCGGCCGCTACCTCGATCACGCCCGCGACCACATCGCCGCCGTCGACTGGACCGGCCTGGACCACGGCGGGTTCGCTGTCGAGGCCGCCACCGTCTACGCCTCAATCAACATGAGCCACCCCTACCGCGAAGGCAACGGCCGCGCCGCCAAGGTGTTCATGTCCCAACTCGCCGCCGATGCCGGCTACCGCCTCGACTACGGCCGCATCACACCGCAACAGTGGGTCAACGCCGCCATGCTCTCCCACCCCGACCGCGGCACGTTCGATCCCGTACCCGACAGTATGGTCCCGGTGTTCGCGCGGATCGCCGAACCTCTCACACGACAGCAACCGAGTGCCGCTGAGCGCGCCGCGCGCATCGCCACCCGCGGCACATCCCGGGTGTCACCGACTGGCCGCGCCACGCAGGCGGGCTACCGTCGGTCTGCTGGCCGCTCGGCCACCGGGCGAACGCCCGAGAGCGGGTTTGAGCGCTGACCCATCTGCGCGGCGCGCATGTCGCGTCTAGAGCGTCACTCGGTGTCGTCGAGCCACCTTTCCGTTGCCTGCCATCCGAGATGACGCAGGTTCACCTGGGAGGCGTACTGGTCGAGATATGTGGCCGACGCTCGCAGGGCGACCGCCGCGTA
The DNA here is from genome assembly GCF_022348225.1 of Gordonia sp. McavH-238-E. NCBI lineage: Bacteria > Bacillati > Actinomycetota > Actinomycetes > Mycobacteriales > Gordoniaceae > Gordonia > Gordonia sp. McavH-238-E. Next base: position 45,583 of record NZ_JAKRFE010000022.1, on the reverse strand, counting down.
CTCCTCACGGTCGAGCGCAGACAGGTCCTTTGGGAGGATGCCTGCCAGCGCGTTGATGAGGTCGCGGTCGGGGCGTTCGATGAGGCGTTGGGCGACAGGGCTGATCCACCGATCCCGGCCGTGAGTGAGGTCCTCGTGCATGGTGTGGATCATCAGGACGTGCGGGGCGTAGCTGGATGCGGTCGTGGCGAGTGCGCGCAGCGCTTCGTCGCGCCGGGCAATTCGCTCCCGTCGGTGGGCTGGGTTGTTCGCCTCGGCGACACGCTGGGTGCGTTCTTCCCGCACCGCGCCCGCGGCCTGTTCCACGGCGAGTGCGAAGTTGGGTGAGGTCATGATCTGACCGGTGATGCGCACGGTTTCGAACTGTTGCCACACGGTGTCGAACTGTGTGGTGCTGATGCTCAGCGCGTCGCGCACGGTGGCCGCGAACCGGTCTCTGCTCGCGCGGTTCGTCGCAGCGGGCAATTCTGCGTGCTGGCGATCGAAGTCAGTGAGGTCCAGGAGCGACAAGTTCCGGTGGTCGCCGACCGCGGGCACGGCGATGATGCGGGCGAGGGTTTCGTAGCGGTTGCCGGCGACCGCGCCGAGCGCGGCGGCGTAGACAAAGCGTGTGGCGACCAGTAGGGGTAGTTCGAGAAGCACTGTTTGTCCGTTGGCGCGGATGGTGTGTGCCCATTGTTCGATGAGCGGTAGCCACCAGTGGTCGGTGGCTGCGGTGCCCCACCGGGCGAGGGTCGCCACCGCGGCGACGGTGACCGTGCATCCCTCGTCGATCTCGGCGACCAGCTTGGCGTAGTGGTCGCGGTCAACGGTGTTGAAGTTGGTGAGGTTGAGCGCGGGCAGGGTTTCCACTCGGGCAGCTTCGGCGGTGAAGGTGTCGTGTGCGGTGATGGCTGGGTGGTCGCCGGCGAGATCGCGTTTGATGCGCTCGACGATCACCGCGGCGGTCAGTGGGTGGCGTGCCTGGCGGGTGCGCATCGCGGCCACCGCGTCGGCTAGTCGGGTGAATGCTTCGTCGGCGGTCGCTTCGAAGGCGCGCGCACCGAGTGCGGCCGCGACCTCGCGCGCTTCACCTTTCAGTGGGCTCGGGTTGATCCACGCGGAAGTGTAGAAGGGCCGGTAATTGCCGCGCAGTGTGTCGCGCAGGGCGTGGTCCCATTGCGCGGACCATCCGGCGATCAGGAGTCCGTGGGAGCCCACGATGTCGCGCAGCAGCGCGTGCATGTGGGGCTTGTAGGTGCCGAGTTCGTCGTCGGTGTTCAGCATGGAGCTGGCGTCGCGGTAGCTGCCGTGCAGGTGCACCACGCAGCACTCCACGGTGTGCAGTGGTGGCAATCCTTGCGCGGCGCTGTCCGTGGCCACGACGACCGGTTCGACGCCGACCTCGCGCAGCGCGGCCTCGAAGAGATGGTCGAAGTTCATCGTCACGATCACCCGCACGGTGCCGTCGGCGACCAGCCGCGCGATCGCCCGGTGCGCGGCGGTCGGTTCCGGTAACACCGGGGCACCGTTGCTATCAGCAGGTTCGAAAAACTCGCGGAGCACTGCCCCGCGTTCGTGCTGCCCGGGCGCGACTTCGGCGAGGATGCCGCCGTAGGTCAGTGGCTTGTTGAAGGTGGCTGCGAACCAGTCCTCGACGGTGTCCCCGGTCAAGGTCGTCGCGGTGGCTTCGTCGCCCCGGACGCGGCAGACCCGCTGCGCGAGGTCGACCACGATCTCCCACGCGGTCGGTACCGCACCGAACGACACACCGGCGCCGGCGAGGACCGCGTACGCGCCGGGAGTGGAGTGCATCGAGAACGCCAGCGGGAGGTACGGATCGTCGATCCCGGCATCTGCGGAGTCGGTCATGGCAGCACTCTACGAGTCCGCTGCGACACCACACCCTCGGTGGGACCGGGTGCACCGCCGGCCGGAGAGCGCCAGGCGTCCACCCGCAGACCCTCCCGCTGTCCCCAGCCGACGTTTCGCCACCAGCTTGGGGGCGGCGGGCCGCAGTCCCAGCGGCCGATAACGACCACGCTGTGCGTGGACTCGGTACCCCCGCGCGCATGCGCGCTCACACCGAAAAGCACCCCGCCTCGCGGGAGCAAGTTATAGTTTAGGTGCCCTAAACCTTGCTCACCGTCCCTGTCGTCGGTACGGTGAGAGCACAGACCGGCCGTCGGTGCGGTAGTCCCACGGGTGGGGTCGCTGCGCTGGGCTGACCGGCGGATGCCGGGAACGATGCACAGAGAGGGCCACGCGATGGCGGAGTCAGAGAACACTCACCGCGCGTTCGGTCGTCGACGTCGTCGCAACCATCCGGGCGGGCGGGATGCGCGGATCGTGGTCAAGGTGAGCCCGGTCGAGGACGCCGAGCTGCGCAACCGCGCCGAGGATGCCGGCATGACGGTCCAACGGCTGCTGGTCACCGGCGCCCTGTCCCCTGCCGGTGGTGCGCCGGTCAATCACGCCGAGAAAGTCGCGGCGTGGAAGGAGGCCACCGACATCCGCAATCTGCTGTCGGGGATCGCGGTGAACATGAACCAGATCGCTCGGCACGCCAATAGCGAGCGTGAGGTGCCGGCCGATTTCGAGGCTGCGGTGGACGCGGTGCACCGGGCGTCGGCTCGGGTACGAGATGCGTTCGGCGAGGTGTTCGGGGTGTCGTTTCCCGCGACTAACAAGCCCGCCGCCGAGGGTGCGGGGGACGCGCCGAGTGGTCCGATCACCGCTGCCGAGGGCGAAGGCTGGTCGGTCTAGATGCCGATGATTCCGGCGATTTCGTCGGGCGCACGGATGCAGGGTTTGGTGATGTACCTGGCCGGTCCGGGCAAGGCGAACGAGCACACCAATCCGCATGTGGTTGCTGCGTCCTCGCGGGCGGTGTTCGCCGCCGGCGGTGCCGGCGCGGAGATGCAGCGCGAGCATGCGTACGAGCTGGGTCATGCACTCGATGAGGCGCGGGTGGTGTTCGGTACCGAGGTCACCCGACGCGACACCGCCGCCCTCAAAGCCGCCCAGGAACGCGGCGTCACAGGCAAAGCCGCGATCGCCGAAGCGACCCGCGATGAAAACGTGTGGCACTGCTCGCTGTCGCTTCCGCCAGATGCTGCCGCGCTCGACGACGCAACGTGGTCGGCGATCGCGCACGACTTCATGCAGGGCATGGGTTTCGACGGCCCGGACGCCGCCGACGCACGTTGGGTCGCCATCCGCCACGGGGTGACCAAGAACGGCGGCGACCACATCCACATCGCCGCATCACGTGTCCGCGATGACGGCAGCGTGGTCGCCAAGTGGCGACCGCACCCGACCCGCGGCGGCAATGAAGGCGACTACGCCCGTGCACAACGCATCGCCCGGGATCTGGAAGCCAAGTACGGCATGGAAGTGCTGTCGAGCTACACCAAGAACATGGCCGCACGCGGCCGCTCGCACGCCCAAGACGCCGCAACCCGCGGCGCTGACGGTGCCGAGCCGCGTATCGCTGAAGCGCCGTCGGTGATCCTGGCGCGCCGTGTCCGGGTCGCGGCGGCGGCCGCGGAGAGCGAAGCCGAGTTCGTGCGCCTCGTGCGCGCCGACGGCTTGGTGATCCGGTCGGCCCGCTACGACAAAACCGACCCGAACGCGGTCACCGGATTCAGCGTCGGCCTGCCCGCCTCGGAGTACGCCAACAAACACGGCCAGCCGGTCATGCACGGCGGCAAGAAGCTCGCCGAAGACCTCTCCCTCCCCCGCCTACGGGAGGGCTGGATCGACGACGACAAGTCCCGCGCGGATGCGCGCTCGGCGTGGGATCACGCCGACGAACGTGCCCCCGGCACACACACCCGCCGCGACTCCGATGCGCGTTCGAGTGGGCAGAAGCACACCGCCGACACGACGACCACCGAACGCGACACACCCGCTCGCGGCGACGACGTCGACGTGTCGGTGCGGCTGCGCGACCTCCTCTCCCCGATCGCCCGTGCGGCGGCGACAGAGGCCGACTACGCGGCTGCATTGCGCGCCCACCCCGAGCTGCTGGCGCGCCCACGGTTCGCCAAAGGCTCCACCACCGAAGTCACCGGCTACGTTGTCGCGCTGCGCCCGAGCATCGCCGCTGACGCCGACGGGAAACCGATCTGGCGCAACGCCAGCTACCTCGGCGACGGTCTCGCGCTCAAAGACTTGCGCGGCCGATGGCCCGAGGGCGAGAGCCATCGAAAGTTGGCGGCCGCGGCCTGGGCGCGCACACGCAACGACACCGCAAGCACGCAGCAGCCCGACCCGGATGCTGCGCGCGGTGCGCACGAGGATGCGCGCCGATGGGAACGCACCGTGACCGGTGTCAGCGACAAGACCTCACGCGGCTGGCACTCCGCGGCCGCCGACACCGCGGCTGCCGTCGGCGCTGCTGCGCGCACCGCCAGCCCCGCCGATGCCGCGCACCTCAACCGACTCGCGGACTCGCTGAGTTCGGTGTCGGGGCACCGTCGCCCGACCCGCGCACCGGCGGCGCGCAGCCGCACGTCTGCGCGGCGGGTCGCGGCGACCATGCTGGCCGCCAACCGTGACGACACCACCTTGTTGTGGCTCGCCGTGATGAAGCAGGTCCTGGCCACCAGCGCGGCGATCAGCGACGCCATGGCCGCGCAGGGTCACGCTCGCCAGGCTGCGCAGATTCGGGCCGCGGTCGGAGCGACAGAGCGCCAGTTCGCCGGCCGCGCCTACACCCCGGTACGCGAACCGGTGGCTGCTGCGCGCACTAGCGGTGGACGTCCGACGGCGACGACGGCGCGGCCACGAACACACGGTGAGGACCGCGACGCCGGCCGCGGCCGGTAACCCGGGTCGCTGCCTGTGCGTTGCGAGTGGCGAAATCACCGGCATGATCGAAGCTATGACCACTCACCCAACGCCGTCGCCCGTTCCTGCACGGGCCGTCCAGGAAGTTCTACTCCTGGAGCTCGTCGATGCGCTGTTGCGTCTGGATCCCGAACCGCTTGAGGCGTTCGACCGAGACCTCAACACATTCGACAAGGTGGCCGCTGCGCCCGGTGACTTTGCGGAAATGATCGAACCGGCCAGTGACCGCTCCCAGCTCGTGCGCGAGCAACCACGGCTACGCATGCTGCTGGCCATCCTGCGCGGTGCGCTCACCGCCGCCCGGACTCCGGTACCGGGCGAGCACACCGTCGAGCACTACTTCCGTCGCGCAGCCGCTCTCGTCACCGTGGCAGAGATCGGCGGACGCCGCTACGCGCAGCTCCGACAGCTGGCCGGCGGCCAGCCGTAGTTTTCGCCGATCTTTGCCGGGAGGTCGTTGGCGATCGGCGCGCACAAACACAAAGGCCGGTGTCACCCGAATACGGGTGACACCGGCCGGGAATCGTGGGTCTAGTTCACGCTCCCAGCTGTGCCCGGTAGTACCAGGTGCCGTTGAGCCCCCGGTAGCACGGTTGTTCATTGACCCAAGCGGCGTTGCTGGCGCTGGCGGCCTCACACGCAACGATGCCGTTGAAGGGTCCGAAGGTTCCCCAGTCCTTGTAGTGACTCAGTGGTTGAGCCGTTGCGGGAGCGGCGAGGGTGGAGCCCCCTACGGCGAGGGCGGCGGCGGCGAGGCTGCCGACCAGGATGCGTTTGGCGGTCGTGGTGAGCTTCATTTGATGTCTCCTGTCGTAAGTGGTGGTTGTGGTGTCGATGGGTCAGCTGGCGATGGATACTGGCGGCGTTGTCTGCTCACTCCTTTCCTGTGCGGGCTCGGCGGGCTTCTCCGCGGCGGTCGTTGCCCGGCGTGCGCGGGGCTTAGACGCTCCAGAACGCGTGCGCCCGCCGCGGGGTTGTGCGTTCAGCGGCGCGAAGTCGAGCTGGTCGAGCTTGGCCGCGGGTGCGCCGTTTTTCTTGGCTTCCTTCACCAACTCGGCCAACCGGCTCAACCGTTGGCGGTCCTCGGCGAGGAAGTGGTCACGCGTGGTCGCGATCTCGGCGGCCAGCCGCGCGGCGGGTTCGAGTGCTTCCCGACGGCGGCGCTGCCGCTCGGCCAACGCCTGCGCCTCGGCGGCATCGTCGGCCTCGATTTCGGCGAGCAAGTTACTGGGATCGAACTGGGTCACTGCACTGTCCTTTCGGTCGGGATGGTGGTTAAAGGCCGCGGCCGCGTTGGCGGTCGGCGGTGAGGGTGCTGGATCGGCGGGCGGTGGGCTGTTTCTGGCCGGTGCTGGCGGCGGCCCTGCGCGGGTTGGTGGGGTGGTCGCGGGCCGCGGTCGCGGCGGCTTTGCCACTCTCGGATGTGCTCACCGCGGCCACGCGGTCTGCCCGGGACTGCCCGGCCTGTTCGCCGACCTCGGGCGAGGTGGCGGCCTCGGCGCGTTCGGTGGCCAGGTCCGACAGCTCGGCGGCTTGTTCGGCGTCGAGGTCGGCGGCTTGGGCTTGGGTCAGCAGCGCGGCGACGTGCACGCCGTCGCGGTCGGTGGCGTCGCGGCCGTCGGCGTTCAGTGCCGGGGGCTGCCCAGGTGCCCAGTGTTCGGCGCGGGACTGGGTGTAGCGTTCGGCGGCCTCGTGAGGTGAGCTGCGCATCAGCTCGTCGGGGTCGAGGCCGTAGTCGCGGATGAGGTCACCGATGTTGTCGCGGACTGCGGCCGCGGTTGCGCTCTGCTCGGCGTACCGATCGGCCATCGCGTAGAGGTCGACGACGTTGCGGCCGTCGGCGCGCTCGGCCCAGTGTCGGTCGTGGGTGCGCTCCCCCAGCCGGGCGGGTTCGATGCCGTAGTCCTCGCGGATTTTGCGGGCGAGCTCGTCAGGGCTGGCGTGTTTCCAGTAGTCGGCATTGGGTTGGGCGACCGCGAGTTCGGCGCGCACCTGCCGCTGGGTGTTGGCGGCCTCGGCGGCGAGGGCGGTGTACACCGTGTTCGGCGCCAGCGGGTCGGTGGCGGTGGCGGTCTCGCGGGCTTTATTCGCCGCGCGCCGAGCCCACGATTCGATGAGCGAGGAGGTGTGGGCGATGGCCACGGCCAGCGCCCGTTCCATGCCTTGTTCGAGTTCGCGGGTTTCCTGCTCGTGCTCATTCATCGGCGGTGTCCTGTTCGTCGGTGGCGCTCATCGCGGCGCGTAGGGCGCGGTCGGTCAGTTGCTCGGTGGGAAGCGGTCTCGGCGGTCGGTTGTGGCCTCGGTCGGCGTTGCACCCCTCGAACGGGCCATCGGCCGACATGAGGACCGCCATGTGGTGGTCGGCGTGATCGCGCCACCACACACTCATCCCGGTTGCGGGGTCCAGGCGCAGCGATTCATAGGCGCGCCACACCGCTTCGAGCCGTGAGACGGCTTCGGCGTGTTCGAACCACCGTGGGCACCACAGCCGCCCCGGTTTGGTCTCGACGTGGCGGGCGTAGAGCACCACGAGGTGGTCGTCGACGAACTCATAGACCGACTCAAACTCGGTCTCCGGGGTCGCCGCCGTCTCGTACCCCACGTCGTCGTCGGACTCGGCGAAATCGTCGAAGCCATCATCAATCAGCAGGTCGGTCATGCCGCGTCTCCTTCGTCGGCGGTGTTGACGGCCGTCGCCGGTGTAGCCACGTCGTCCTGTTTTTGTGGGTCGTATTCGGCCAGTGATTGGCGGATCAGTGGTGCATACGGTTTGTCCATCCACGGAATCGGTTGCAGGATCGTGGGCGGGTTGCCGGCGGAGAACAGCAGCATCCGGCCGCGGGGCCAGGAGGCGAGATCGCGGATGGTGAAGATGTTTTCGCGGGTGGTGTGTTCCGATACCGACTGTGAGCCAGAGCTTTTGCCTGTTCCACTGGACCGCGACACGTTGAGTGCGCGGCGTTCGTACTGGCCGGCGAGCTTGGTCAGGCTTTCCAGGTAGGTGGTCTCGCGGACGTTGCCGCCGTAGATGTAGATGTTCGATGACGATTCGAGCAGTTTCATCGGCCGTTCCCCGAACACGCCGATCCCTTGGGACCACGATTGCAGGATGGTCATGATGATGATTCCGCGTGACCCGTAGTGGGAGTACAGCTTCGGCAGATCGGGCCAGCGCACGACGTTGGCGGCCTCATCGAGGGCGCACAGCAGCGGCACCGGTAGCCGCCCGCCCGGGGAGGCAGTGGCGATCGCCTCGGCGGTTTTGGTGGTGGCCATGGTCAGCGCCGCGACCAGCGGGCCGACCGAGCCGACTCCTTCACGTGAGAGGCAGTACAGCGTTTCGCCGCGGCGGATGTAGCCGGCGAGGTCGAGGTGGGGGCGCTGGTCGTCGGGGCCGGTGCGCGAGACCCACGGCCGCACATTGCGCCCGCGTAGGCATTTGGCCATCTTGATCGCGGTTCCCCAGATGCCGTCGGCCTGCTTGTCGGTGAGGTTCAGGCGGGCGTTGAGGGCGTGGGCCACCATCGGGTAGTCGTGCTCGCGCAGGATAGCGACGGCGTCGTGGCCGTCGGCTCGCACCACCAGCCGCTCGAACACGGTGGTGATCGGTTCGCCGGCCAGTGCGGAGGCCAGGATGAGGTTGGCCAGGAGGTCTTCGCCCTCGGGCTCGAAGTAGGGGTCCTTCTTGGCGTCCTGGCCGTCTTCGCCGGCGGCGAAGAGTTGGGCGAGTTCTTCGGCGCGGGTCTCGTCGGTGACGTAGCTCAGCGGGTCCCAGAACCACCACGGTTCCTCGTTGGCGACCGATTGGGGGTCGAACACCCACACCTGGCGGGTTGGGGCGCCGGTGGCGTCGCGGAACTCCCGGACCAGGCGGGTGTGGTCGAGGTTGCCGCGCTTGTTCTCGGTGGCCAGCACCGCTCCGGGGGCCTCGCAGATCGCCGGAATGATCCTCGAGGTGGACTTGCCCTGGCGGGGTCCCCAGATGTCGAGGTGCATGTCCTCAAACGATCCGTAGATCGGGGTGCCCGACAGGGTCTTTCCCAGCGGCACACCGATGGTGCTGGAGAACCCGGCCGGGGCCGCGTCCTGGTCGACGCCGAGGTCCCGGGCCTTGGCGGCGACCGACTTTTCGGTCACCGACGCGATGTCGGCGCCGCTGCCCAAGTGCTGTTGGGCGGTGTCGACGCGCGAGCGCTTCGGCCGCCGCCGCCAGCGCAGCACCGCATAACCGGCGGCCGCGACGACCGGCAGCAGGATGACGATCAGCCACACCGTGGCCGCGGACGGCCAGCGCAGGTCGCCGGTGACCAGCTGGATCGGCGCGGCGAACGGGTTGGCCGGCACCGTCTGCCCGCCGGCCAGATGCAATGCCGCCCAGCTCAGCAGCGACACCACCACGACCACCCCTACCCCGGCGAACAGGAGTTTGTCGGAGTGGTTGCGGGTGGGTTCGGTGGACGTCCCCGGGGTGGCGGCCATCAGGCGACCTCCCCCTCATCCGCCGTGGCCGTGGGCTCGGCGGCGTCGAGGAGGTCGGTCAACGACACCTCACGCCAGGTGCGGAAGCCGGGCATCCGGCACACCTCCAGCGCCGGGTTGTCCTCGCCGTTGTCGATCACCTCGACGGTGACGAAGACGCTGTGCCTGAGGATGTCTCGCTGCAACGCGCGGCTGGTGATCCGGTGGTTGGACACCACCAGCCGCAACCCGATCAGGTCGAGCTTCTTGTCCTCGCGGGCCCGGCCGGCGAGGTAGATCGCTTTACGGGCGGCTGCGAGGTCGGCGCTGTCCTGGTCGTCGACCCGGTCGTTGTCGTGGAACTCCCCGTACCAGGGATCTTCGCCGTGTTCGGAGCACACTGCGAATGAGTTGACCTCGCTGTCTCCGGCGGCGTACAGCGTCACCTGTGGTGCGGTGTCGGCCGCGGCGTCCATCTCGGCCAGTCGGGTGTCGAACGCCTTCTGTCGCAGGTCGTCGTAGTCGACGTGGAGTTGTTTGCGTAGCTCGGTCTTCCACTTGCGGAACAGCGAACCGGTGTCGATGCCGTGGTCTTGGGCCCACGTGAACAGCTCGGAGTGGGTGGTCATCGCTTTGAGCGTGTCGGCGTTGTCGCGCACGGAGTCTCGGGCGGTGTCCCAGTCCTTGGCGTCGGAGGCGCTGTTCTTCTTCGTGGTGGTCATTGCAGTTCCTTTCCGGTTGTGGCGGTTGATGTTCGAGGACCGATGGTGGGTGCCAGCGCGGCGATCGCGGCGCCGGCCGTGGCGACGATGACCGTGGAGGCCAGCCAGGTCGCGGCGTCGTGGTTGCTGGCCATTGTGATGACCAGGCACGCCCCGACCAGGGCCAGCAGTAGCCGGAACATGCCGGCCCCGCCCGGGGTGTAGACAGTCATGACGACCATCGCGGCGATCCCGGTGATCGCGAGTGCGGCGGCGGTGATCGCGGCGGAGGCCGGGCTCGGTGTCACTGGCGGGGTGCTGGCGAGGTGTTCCCACACTGCGTCCGGGGTGCGGTCGGTCAGATACCGCACCAGCCACACCACCAGGGCGGTGACGGTCACGGTCACCACCGTTCCCCCAATCAGGCCGTGGACGCCGTCACGTGTTGTCGGCGGCCGCGGTGGTGCCGAGCGGTGTCCGGTGCGGTCGTGTCCGGTGCGGTCATAGCCGTAGCGGTTGAACCCGGCCCGGTCGTAGCCGTCGATGTCGAATCCGGCTTCGTTGAACCCGTCGAGGTAAAACCCGTCGCGGTCGCGGCCCAGGCGGTCACGCCCGGCCCGGCCGAACCCGTAGCGGTCATAACTGAGTGCGTCGTAGCCGTCGCGGTCGAATCCGGCCGAGTCGTAGCCATAGGCGTCGTATCCGTCGCTGTAGTGGTTGTTCGGGTCGTAGGGGACGCTCACTGTGCTGCTCCTAGCGTCGTGGTGTCGGTCAGGTCCATGCGCCACATCCGCCAGCGCTGGTCGTCGTCACGGGAGAGCGCGATGTCGAAGGTCATCAGCCGCCACGGTGTGGTGGTGCCGTCGGCGTGCATGATGTTCTGGGTGACCAGGGCGCGCCGCAAGACGTCGAGGTCGCCGGGCCGGTCGGTGCGCGCGGTGACTTTGACTGCGGCAACGACGATGTCGTGGTTGGTGCGCCACTGCTGCCACTCGGGTAGGGCCCGCACCGTGTCGTCGTCGCCGCGGGTGGCCACGGTGCGTAGCGCCCCGGACAGCCACGGCACCGCTCTCCGCATGCCGTCGCCGGAATCGGCGTCGGTGGCTGGTTCCCAGCTGTAGATGCGTTGCAGCGCTTCGGTCGCGGACTCATCGGGGCTGTCGCGGAGCTGGGGGCCGTCGCCGGCCGGTAGTTGGTGGCTGTGGTCGTGGCCGCTGTGATCGTCGTGGGTGTTCGGTTGCGGGTCCGAGCCCCCGCAGGCGTTCAGCACGAGCGCCACGACGAGTGCTGTGCAGCCGATTACGGCCAGCCGCACGACTGTGCGTAGGTGTCGGTGCATGGCGGTCTCCTATCGTTCCTCGGGCAGCGAGTCGCGGAATGCTGGCTCGTTGCGGATGATGGTTTCGGCGTAGGGGCGGGTCTCGGAGAAGTGCCGCGGATGCTGGTTGGGGAATCCGCCCGAGGACTGCACCGAGCCTGGGCCGGCGTTGTAGGCGGCCAGGTAGAGGTCGCGGCGGTCCTTGTTCGGTCCGCTGCGCTCATCGACGGCACCCGAGGCGATCCAGCCATCGACCTGCTTGGCGATGTCGCACATGAAGTGGCCTTGGGCCATGATTGAGTCGCCGAGCGAGTACGGGTCGACCCGGCCGTCCCGGTCGTAGTCCTTGCCGTAGGTCGCCCACGTCGAGGGGATGAACTGGCCCGGCCCCATCGCCGCGTCCGGCGACACCGCGGTCGCCTGAAAGTTGCTCTCCTGCTTGCCCTGCGAGGCCAACAGTGAGGAGGTGATCTGCGCGCAGATCTTGCCGGCCTCGTTGTACCAGCGCGCCCAGTCCGCCTGGCACTGTCCCAACCTTGACCGTGCCGCCCCCGCCACCGCCAGGGGTGCCTTCGGGTTCGCAGTCATCTGATCCGGCGCTGCTGCCACCGCTGTCGCCGCCGCGATCGCGGACCCGGCCGAGGTCTTCGCCGTTGTAGAGCGGGGAACGGTCGACGGTGACGTGGACATGGTCGAAGTGATTGGCTGTCCAGCCGCCGCGGTCGGGCATCGTGTTCCCGGCGCCGCGGGCGGGCTGGTAGTACTGCCGCCAGATGGTGTACTCGACGTGAAAGACGTCTTTGTTGTCCATCACGTACCGCTGGATGCGGTTGCCCAGCTCGACGTTCGCGGGGTCGCGGCCGTCGTTGGGGATCATGATGTCGGCGGCGCGGCCATCGGGGTGGTCGCTGAATCCGCCGCCGTCGGCGCGCCATCCGCCGATCGTTTTCAGTTGCGGGAATCGTTGGGCGACAGCGCGGACGAGCCGCACGGTGTTGGTTTGGAAGTGCGCCTCGGACCCCAGACGAGAGGCCATCGGCTTGGATACGTCGAGTTCGCCGCTGCTGTCGGTGACCGCACCCAACGCTTGGTCTCGCGGCGCACCTGCTGCCGGTGGCGCGGGTGGTGGCGCGCGGGCGGGTGCGCTGTCGACGAAGGTGCCTTCCGGGGCGGGCTTCTTGGTGCGGACCCCGGCCTTGTGGGAGGTCGCCGGCCAGGCGTCCCAGCCCTGACCTCGCAGCGTCTTGTTGGCGATCTCCATCTGCTCACCCGGGGTGGCCTTGTCGGCGGTCGGGGCGTACTTCGCTCCCCCGTACCCGGTCCAGGTGCTCGCCGAGAACTGCAACCCGCCGTAGTAGCCGTTACCGGTGTTGATGGCCCAATTGCCGCCGGATTCGTGTTCGGCGACCTTGTTCCAGTCGGCCACGCTCACTACGTCCGCACCCGCTCCCCCACCACCAGGGGCCGGGGCCGCAGGCGGCGGCGCGCTGCCTGGTTCGCGGGCGTCTTTGAGCCACGGCATCGGGTCGATAACCCGCTGGCCCCAGCCGCCTTCCCACACCTCGAAGTGCAGGTGTGTGCCGCCCGGGCCGGGTGGGGAGACCTGACCGTTGTATCCGGCGCGGGCGATCTGTTGCCCGGCGGTGACTTTCTGGCCGGCTTTGACCATGAGGTCCTGGGGGAACATGTGGCCGTAGACGGTGTCGACGCGTTTGCCGTCGATGTTGTGTGACAACACAATCCACTGGCCGAACCCGCTGGCCTCGCCGGATTTGGAGACGGTGCCGTCGAAGGCGGCGTAGATCGGCACCCCGGGTTGAGAGCCGAAATCCGCGCCCTGATGCATGGTGCCGCCGCGCGGCCCGAATCCCGAGGTCAGGCTGTAGGTGCCCTTCTTCATCGGGAAGGTCCGCTGCCCGGGGTTGCCACCTGTGCTGGACTCCGCCCCCGCACCGGGGGTCTCGCAGTCGGTCACCACCGTGCTGAGCATCGTGACGACAATCAGCGGAATCGCCACGACCAATGCCAACGCTGCGGCCAGACCCCCCTTGGCCCCGTCGTTCATGGCCGCGCCCGGTCCTTGAGTGCCGCGATCAGATCGGCGTTGAGTTGGGTCAGGGCGCGCAGTTTCTCCCGCGTGGAGGCCAGCTCTAGATCACTGCCGGCGGTCGGTGCGGCCTCGTCGTCAGCGACAGCCTTCTGGTACCAGTTCTTGATCGTGTTCGGGTGCACCGAGAACTGTTCGGACACTTCGCTGCACGCCGCCCACAGCGACCGCACATGCGGCAAAACCTCGCGGACTGCCGTGACGGCGAGTTCGCGGATCTCATCGTCGATCCAGCCGTAGCGGCGATCGACATCGGAAGTGCTCATGCGACATCACCAGATCGGGTGCTGACACCAGTGAACCGGCCGCTGGTGTTGTGCACCCCGCCGTCGGCTTCGATCGGGGTGAAGTTGAGCCGGAACGGGGTACCGGGCCGGTCGTCCTCACCGCTCTTGAGCAGAAACACGCCTTGGCCGTGCGGGCGAGGACGGTCGGCAGAGGTCGTCGAGGCGTCGTCCCCGGCGCGCATCCGGGCACGCAGTTTGCGCAGCACCGACTCCGAGGGCGGTGGTGTGGACGCCGCAGAAGTGACCAAGGCCCGTTCGGCGCGGTTGAAGTGGGTGACCGTGGAGAGTCGGTCGAGTTCTTCGGTGCCGACCGGTCCGATGAACTTCAGTCGCGCTTTCTCGAGGAACCCGATCGCCTTGTTCGCATCCGCCTGCGACTCGAACGCCGACAGGTCGGCCACCGAGTGGGTGATCATGATCAGCGACACCGCATCCGAACGGTTCAACCGCACGAGCGCGTCGACCCGGTCGACGATCCCGGCACCCGAGCCGATGACCTGCCACAGCTCGTCGATGATGACCTGAAACGTGCGTCGCGGACCCAACCCAGCATCGGCGAGGACGTGAGCGGCCTCGACCGCGCCGAACCCGTCCGACCAGCACACCAGCAGCAGCGCCGCCTTGAGTTTCTTGTCGCCCTTGGGAACCCGGGACACATCGACACACACCGCAGGTGCGTTGACGTTGATCGGCTCGGTCGTCTGGCCGTTGAGGACCCGACCCAAACGGCCCGACACCAACGCCCGCAACGACCGCAGCAGGTTCGACGTCGCCGCGACATACGCCTCGGGTGTCTCGACCGCGGCGTCCTCGTACAAGCTCGGCCCACCGGCTTTGACCACGGCGTAGAGGTCTTCCAGGATCGGCGGGTTGCTACCGGTGAACCCTTTTCCCGCGTCCTCGACGGGGGTGTAGAGGATGTCGAGGGCCGAGCCCAGCAGGGTGTCTTCGTAGTCCTCGACCGCACGGCCGCGGTTGATTTCCACCAGACCAGCCACGGTAGCGACCTGCCGCGACCGCAGATCGGCACTGACCTGGGTGATCTGCTCGTGCAGCTTGTCCAGGCCACGCCGGCTGGCCTGCGGGTCGGCCTCCATCGCCGCGGCCCGCTCACGCAGCTGGTCCAGGACCTCACCGAGCGCGCCGGCGGCGAGCGGGTTGATCTGTTGATGCCCGTAGCCGCCGGTGATGACCTGGCCGTCGTTGGCGCGGGTCAGGTCGGCGTAGTCGGGTTTGATGTCGCCGAGGAACAACGAGGTGTGGCCTTGGGCCATGTTGCCCTCCGCCAGGCGTCGTACCAGCGAGGATTTGCCGAACCCGTTGAGCGCGAGCACGAACGCGATCGGCGCGGTGATCAGCCCGGCGAGGAACCAGGTCAGCGGATCGCAACCGAAGTCCTGACCGGTCTGCAAGTGCGCGCCGAGCGGGGTGCCCAGCAGCGGCGACGACGCGCCGATGGAGAACGGCCAGAACCCGCCGGCCACCTGCGCGGTCGTGGTGCGCCACTCCAGCATCCGAACCACGATCGAGGTACGCCCGCCGCCCGGCTTCGCCGTCCCCCGGTGCCCGGGGTCGGGGCTTTCGATATCGAACCCGCCCTGCTCGACCGCGCGGGTGATCGCGCGCTCGCGACGACGGTTCTCGGCTGCCAGCCTGCGTTGAGCGCGGCGGGTCGCCCACCGCCCGCCGGTGTCATCGGCGGCCGCCATCTTGAGCGCTTCGTAGCGCATGGCGGTCATCACCAGCACCCCGCCGATGCGTACGGTGTCGGGGATCTGATCGTGAGGGGCTGTGTCGTCGGTGGCCGTGCCGCGCTGGCCGGGACGAGTGCTCAGTAGCGTCATTGCACCGGTCCCCTCAGGCGCTCAGACGCTTGTTGACGGTGGCGTATTCGGGCAGCAGAATGCCCAAGCCCAGCGACCCGGCGAACGCCGAGTCCTGCCCGCCGTAGACCCGTTGCACCCCGATCCGGGCCGCGGAGGTCATGCCTTCGAGTTCCGCGGCCAACTGCGGATGATCGGCGTCGCGCGGGGCGGTCAGCGTGATCAACATGCCGAACCGGGTCAACCCGGCGCCGCGGGCCTGCTCAATGCGCGCCGCGCGAGTGTTGTCCACGCGGATCGACGCCTCGGCCGAGCCGATACCGGTCTTGGCCTGCTCAGCAGACAGCGCGTTCTTGAAGTCGGTGTCGACGAGTTTCACCGCTTCGGCCTCGTTGTGGATGCGGTACACGATCGCCACCCGCTTGCGCGGCACATCCATGCGAGGCACCAGCAGCGGCCGCAACGCCTCGTGGGTGACCGTGCCCGCCGGGGCGTCGGTCATCTCCCAGGTCACCGACCGGAACCCGTTATGCACGTAGTGGTCCCACTCGGCCTTCGCCCCGGCACACCCGGTCTGGTCCCACCGCAACTGGTCCTGCTCGTCGCGGGAGAGCATCACCTCCAGCTCGCGGTCGAGCTCCGGGCGAAACGCGCGGGTGGCCACCGCGCACAACTCGCCCGCGGTCATCGGCGTGGCGTCCAGGCCCGCCGTCGCGGCGCGGCCCACGATCGTCGAGAGCAGTCGCCCGATCGCCGCACCCTGATCGGCGACCTCGGTGCTGTCGGCTTCGCGCTGGCGGCGGAAGGTGATCGACACCCGCACCTCGTTGCGGACCTTCGCCGACATCCGGTGCAACGCCGTCTGCGCCATCACCTCACGGGAGAATTCCGGACCGTGCGTGGAGGTGATCGAGCGGACCTCGGCGGCAATCCGAGTGCCGTTGTCGGGCAGGGTCTCGACCACGACCATGGCCCCGGCCACATTGTGGGTTTTTCCCAGCCCGGACAGGAAGTCGTCCCAGCCGCGTACCCAGTTGTTGATCTGGGATTGCTCGACGAGCTCCTGGCCTTGGGGCTGTGTCGAGAGCACCACCGTGTAGTGGTCCTTCGCGCGGGCGTGGATCAGCCCGAACCGGTGGCCCGAACTCAACTCGTACTCATACAGCCGGGTATCCCCGGCGATACCGGGCATCTGGCAGCGCCCGGGTACCACCCCGAACACGCCACCGCGGAATGTGGTGTGTCCCTTGCGCTTGGCGTTCCAGAACGCAAACCTCACGATCATCAACTCCCAACCAGTACGGCCGCGGCGTTTCTGCACCAGCGGCACCAACACGACTGCGCCGAACAACAGCACGACGCCGGTCATCGCCAACGACCGGAAAACCATGAACTGCAACACCCCGACGATCAGCACGCCGCCGGCGAACAACGTGGCACCCCAGGACATCCCGAACAGGCCCGGTGACTGCGGCTTCTCCCACCGCCCATACAGCAGGACCGCGTCGGCCTCCGACGAACTCATCAGCCCTGACCCCCTGAGGCTGCTCCGCCGTCTTTGAGCGGCTGGGCGGTCCTGGTCGGGTCGGCAGTGTTGTGGGTGGTCATCGGTATTGGCCTCCTTCACCAGCGAGGGATGCGGATTCGTAGTTGTCGTCGAAGAGGGTTTCCGAGGCGCTCATGGCTGAGGAGGCGGCTTGACTGACGTCGCCGATCCCGACTGATCCGGTGCCACTGCTGCCCGCGCCGGGTGATGCGGAGGGTTGGGGTCCGCTGCCCGCGCCTGCGGCGGTGCCGGCGTCTCCGGGGTTGCCCGAGCCGGTGCCACCGCTATGGCGGCCGACGTGTCCGGACGAGCCGGTGCCGCCGCGGCCGCTGCCCGATCCGCCGCCGCCGGAGTTTGAGGGTCCGCCGGATGATCCTGTGCCTCCGGACAGTCCGCCGGAACTGGGTCCGGTGGGGCCGCCCATCGGACCCATCGAGGCGCCCGACATGGATGCGGTCGATCCGCCCGCTGATCCGGCGCCGGCCGCGGCCGATGCGCCGCCGGTGGCGACCATGGTTCCCGCCGCGGCGATCGCGCCTGCGGCCATCGTTCCGGCCTGCAACCCCGATCCGCCCGACATCGCCGCGCCGGCCGAGATCAGTTTGGTGAGCATCGGCAGGACCAGCACGGTCAGGGACAGCAGGATCAACCCCATGAGCGCCATCTGGGCGTCTTTGAGGGACCCGACGTCGTGGCCGGCGAGTTTGAACGCCACCCAATACACCAGTGCGGCTACGGGTTTCCACAGGAGCAGGGCGATCGTCCACTGGACGAGGCGGGAGAACGCCATCTTGCCGATGGTGGTGCCGCCGAAGCTGCCCACCAGCGGGATCATCGCGACGACCACGGCGAGCATGGCCTGGCGGCCGATGAGGAGCACCGCCTGCAAGATGCCACCGAGGATGCCGCACACCGCCACGATCAGGATCAGTCCCGAGCCGAGGGTGAGCAGGTTGGCCGCGGCGAGGTTGGTGATCAGGTTCTGGTTGTCCTTGGTGCCCTGCTCAAGCAGCCAGTTCGACAGGGCGTCGCTACTGGCGGTGCACGCGGTGAGCACCCCGCCGAACATCCACGCGCCGAACACCGTTTTCGCCAGCCCCATGAAGGATTCCTGGGCTTCGTTCATCACCGCCTGCCGCCGCGCCATCACCAGCCGCCACGACCCGATCAGAATCGACGCGATCAGCCCGTAGAGCTGGATCTGCACGGTGCCTTTCTGGATGTCCTGGATGACCGAGTCCGAGGCGTATTGCGGTGTGGGGAGTTTGATGAACCACGCCAGGGTGAGCTGGAGGATCTTCACCCATCCCTGGGCCATGGATTTGACCATTGATTTGAAGCCTTCGCCTGCGGCGTCTTTGAACGCCCCGGTGGCGGACTTGGCGCCCGCGCACGCCAGTGGGCCGGTGAGCAGGCCCAGCGGGCTCGACGCGCACTCTTTGAGGTTGTCGACCACGCCGGGGGCGGCCGCGGCGACCGGGACCATCTGCGCGCCGGGGTCATCGGCCGCGCCGCCGCCGAACGGCACCCGCAGTACGAGCACGGCCGCGAGGACGACCGCGATGAGCAGCCGGCGGGGCCAACGGGTGCGAGTCAGAACCATGTCGCCCACGCTGGGTTGTCGATGTACTCCATGAGGCCCTGGTCGGTGGAGAGCATCTGCTTGGTGATCCGCAGCTTCCATCGGCCGCCGTCCCACACGACCGGCATGTAACCGCCGCCGTAGACGGTGCCATTGGTGGTCGGGAACTCCTCGGGCGCGGGGAACGGCCCGAATGCCCATCGGATGGAGGCGGCGTTCTCGGTGTAGCGGTCCGGGGTGATCTGCACCGCGGCCGGCATCGTCTGGTACTGCGGGTCATTGGTGACCGCGAGCATCTGCTGTTTGAGGTCGTCGGGCCCGATCACCGCGGCCGCCACGACTGCCTGGCGCACGTTCTGTGGGCCGAAGGTGGCGCGCAGCAGGATCTGCAAGCTGGCCAGCGCCGCGCCTTGGGGCGTGCGGCTGAACCCTGAGGGCACGCCGTCATCGCTGATGGCGGTCGGGCCGTCGCTGGTGCTGAACGGCATCGGCACCCCGTAGACCTTCTGCCACTCCAAACCCTCCGGTGCACGCAGCGGGCTGGTCAGTTGTGCCGGGGAGGATTTCGTGTCCTGGTCGAGGACATGGCCGTTCGGGTCGGCGGGAATGCGCATACCCCGGCCCAACACGTCGACGTCGTTACCGAGGTAGTCCTGCCCCGGATCACCGCTCGGCACGCTCGGAGTGCTGATCGGTGGTGGCGGCGGGGGCGGTGCCGCGTCGTCGGAGTTGTCCAGACGTGAAGCCGCGTAACCGACCGCGGCCACGATCGCCACACCCACCACGGCCAGAGCGATCCACACGATCGGCCGGTTCCACCGCCGCCCGGTGGTGGTGTCAGTGTCGTTGTCGCTCATCACTGGTCACCACCGACGACGGTGCGTTCGCGGTCGGCGGGCACCGCGTAGAAGCTCACCGTCAGTGCGCAGACCGCCAGAACAAACACGGTCAGGGTCAGCCCGGTCCACCCGATCACCGCCAGGCCGATCCCCGCCGCCACCAGCGCGGGCACCGACAACAGCGCTACCCCGGTGCTTGACCACCGGGGGGCCGGGTGGCCGTGCCGGTCGGTCATCGACGCCACCGCCGCGGCGATGAACCCGACGGTGATCGCACCCATCCCGACCAGTCCGAGGGTGCCGTTGTCGATCCACAGCGCGGTTTGACTGCACACGCCACCGGCGAGGCTCAGGCCGGCGCTGACGGTCAGGGTCGTGCGCAGGGCGGGCGGAAGAGGATAGAGCGTCAGTCCGAGGATGGAAGTCATGTGCTGGCTCCTTCTGCGGTGCAGCGTGTTTGACGTGGTTTAGGCGGGGTTGGGGAGGTCGATCATGTCCGAGGGTGTGGTGTCGATGGCCTGCACCCGAGGCGTGGTGTTGTCGGTGGCGGGGAGCTCGAGGAGCCAGTCACCGCTCGCTGACCACACGACGGTGGCGGTGGTGCGGGTCAGCGACTTATCGGGTTGGCGGGTGATGATGCCGACCGTCGCTTTGCGCGGGGTGTAGGAGTCGATGGTGTAGCCCTCGACCACTGGCGCCTGGTCCTTGTCGACCGGGTGCACGATCGAGATGCGTACCCGGTTGATCGACCACTGATCCCGCGCCACCGACGGTGTGACAAGTGCGCCAACGACTTTCGGCCACACCACGTCGTCGGCGATCGACATGCGGATGGTCGCCGAGATCGCGGCCAGGGCCGCCCCGGCGCCGGTGTGGTCGTAGCCGGTCGGGGCCGACCCGTAGCAGTCTTTCGGGCCTTGGTCGGCGCACGGTACCTGCACGCCGCTGAACGTCGTCCATGCCACGTCGGTGGGTGGTGCGGTCGGTGGCGGGGTCGTCGACGAGTGCGCGGCCGGGTCGGCGTCGCCGCCGCAGCCGGTGAGCATGCCCACCACAACAGCCAGCGGGGCCAGGGTTGCCAGGGCCCGGGTTAGAAGGACACCAAGGCCCCGGCGATCCCCGCTGCTGACGATCCGATGATCAGGCCGACGATCACCCCAAGCGGGGTGTCCGGCGGCTCGGCGTGCGGGTTGTTGTGGGCGTGGCCCATCTGCCCGCCGATCCAGAACAACCGCCCGACCCCGCCCAGGCAGATCAACCAGAACATCCAGCCCAAGAGCTGTTCGAACGGTTGGGTGACCGCGTCGGGCAGGTCGGCGGCCAGCTGGGTCACCAGCATGCGTGGTCTCCTTCATCAGGCTGTGAGTGCCCCGACGAGACCGCCGGCGATCGCGATGATGACGCAGCCCACGCAGGTCTTGGCGACCTTGGTAGCGGCTTCGCTGTCGGCGGTGCCCTGGTGGCGATCGAAGCCGAACTTGCCGCCGGCGATCAGCAGCGCGGCGACCGCGGCCAGGCAGGCGCCCCACCCGATCCACGACACCAGCGTCATGAACTTCTCCGACCCCGGCGGGGCTTGCGGCGGAATGTCGTATCCCGGGTTGGCGGCGAGCAGGTGGGCCTCGGTGGCGAGGAGCTGCACCTGGCCGTATGCGGTGGTGACGATTCCCATGGTGATTCTTTCCTTTGTGTTAGGCGACCGTGGAGGACGGTTCGCTGTGTGCGGCAGCCCGATCGGCTGCCAAGTCGTCGCAAATCTGCTGTCCCACTGCGGCGATCGCGCTGGGCACTGAGGCCAGCACGCCATCGGAGCTGGCGCGGGTGGCCTTGACACCGTCGGCGGGCCGCCAGGTCGGTAACTGCCGGTGCAGCAACGGGATCAGCGCTTTGACCCACGGAACGCGGTAGGAGTGCGGGGCCAGCTCCGCGACAGTGCGGGCGTAGCGCAGGACGTCTTTGCTCGCCCGGCCTGGTTCGGCGGCCACCGTGATCAGTCCGCACACCTGCACCCCGGGTGGTGCGGTGCCCTCGTGGGCGGCGCGCAGCACGTCGGCGGCCGCGGCGATCCCACTCATGTGTTCACGCGCGACCACCAGCACGCGGCGGGTGGTGCGTGGCGAGGTCGGCCAGCAGCGGCCGGTGTCGGCGGCCGGCGCCCACATCGTCGCCAGCGTGCTCACCCCCGCTCCGCCGTGCGCGCCCATGAGTGCGAACAGCGGCGGGAATTCACCGGTGACCGGGAGCGGTTCGGTACGCACCGACAACCGGGCGATTCCATGGGGCAGCGCAGTCACCGCGACACCGCCTGCTCGCCGGTGCCCGCCTGGCCGTCGCGGGTCAACTCCGCCAGCGCCCCAACGGCATCCCAGGTGCGCGGGGACAGTCGTTCGAAGGAGTCGCGGTCGAGGGCGGTGCCCGACCCCAGCACGGGGTCGTAGTCGAACGCGACGACCGCAGCCACGTGGCCGGTCATCGCATCGTGGAGCATGTCGGTCAGCGCTGCGTGATTGAGCGTCGGGATCTGGCAACAGATCACCAACACGGTGTGTTCGAGCACGCCGACGCCCTCCCAGTGGGAGAACACCCGCCGTGCGCGGTTGATCAGATCGGGGCGCGGCCCCAGCACGAGAACCGGTGTCGCTGCACCGGTCTGGCGATAGTCACCAACCGTGGCGGCCGCGAGCCGTGTGCGGGCGCCGGCATCGACCACCGGAACCGCAGCCCCGGTGGCCGACGCCTCATCAAGCGCGGTGGCAATCGAGGACCCCTCGGTTGGCGACCACATCGTGGTCCCCCGCCCCGATTGCCACCAACCCGCCTCTCCCAGCTGGTCGGCGCCCAGGCGCTCGACCATGTCGCTGTCGGTGCACGACAAGTCCACCCACCACGAACGCTCCCCCAGCTCGGCAGCCCGGTAGTCGGCCAGCAACGCTGACACCACCGAGGTGCCCACACCTCCGCTGGTCCCGCACACGATGACCGGCCGTTCCCGCATCACCTTCTGCGCGGGCTCGGGTGCGCGCCCCCCGACCCCGATCAGGGGGCGGTGTCCGGTCTCGGTCAACCACGACGCCGATGACGTTGGTTCGCTCATGATGGGTGTTCCTTTCACTCTTCGAGGGGGAAGCTGCCGCGGCTCAGTGGTGAGCGGGCGTCTTCTGCTGGCCAGGCCAGGCGACATGGATGCCGGGCACGGCTTTGCTCAGCTGATCGGTGGCCTGTTCGGTCCACTGCCGCACCGTTTCCTGCGCTTTGGCGCCGCCGGCGCCGAGCACGTTGTACGGGGCGCGGGCCTGCTCGCCCGACCAACCGGCGCGCACGGTCTGACCGGCCACGTCCACCGACGCCGACACATCGCCGCGCACGTTGACCTGGTAGTCCACCGCAGGCAGCCCCGCCCGAGCGGCGTCGGGGCCGGCTAGGTGCACCTCGAACTGGTTGGGGCCGGTCGGCGGTGCCTGCTCGGGTGTGGTGCGGGGCCGAGGTTCGGGCTGACCGGG
Source organism: Gordonia sp. McavH-238-E (assembly GCF_022348225.1). Classification (NCBI taxonomy): domain Bacteria; kingdom Bacillati; phylum Actinomycetota; class Actinomycetes; order Mycobacteriales; family Gordoniaceae; genus Gordonia; species Gordonia sp. McavH-238-E. The sequence continues at coordinate 22,589 of NZ_JAKRFE010000022.1, read as the reverse complement.
GAGTCTCGGCTGGGCCGGGTTGGCGCCCGGGTCCCCGGCGCCGAGGGCATGCGCGAGCAGACCGCCAACGGCGCCGCCCGCGACACCGCCGACAACCGCGGCCGGGATGCCCAGCGCCGCAGCGCCGGCGGCCGCGCCGATGCCGGCGCCGATAGCTGCCGCGCCGGGGGTCTGGGGTCCCGGGACAGGGAAGGAGCCGACACCTAGACCGATCCCGGCGCCGATCAGGCCGCCGCCGACGGCGCCGGTGACTGCGGCTGGAACACCGAGGGCGAGCGCACCGGCGGTGCCGCCGCCCATCACGCCGATGATGGTCGCTGCGGCCTGGCGTGTCGCCTCGTCCTCGGGCACTCCCACGCTGATCAGGCCCTGGGCGATCTTTGCTTCGCCGTAGGCCGACCAGGCGTTGATCGAGTTGATGTGCTCTTGGGTGATACCGGGGAACTGCTTCTTGACGTCCTCCACGGGCCGAACGTGATTGCCGATACGCACCATCTCGGGCGGCGGGGCGATCGGCTTCACCGGCGGCGCCGGGCGGGGCGCGGTGTAGGGCCGCGAGGGGGCTGGAGTGTAGGGCCGCTCATAGGTGGGTTCGCTGTAGGTCTGCGGTGCGACGTAGGGCTGGTACGGCGCCTCTTGCGGCGGGGCGGGGATGAACCCTCGGCCCGGCGGCGTGACCGCCGGCGGGGGTGTGGAGGTGCCGCCCTGCTCCGGGGGCTGCGGAGTCGTCGGGGTGGTGCCGCCCTGTTCGGGGGTGCTCTGCCCGGTGCCGCCCTGTTCGGGCTCAGCCAGCGCCGCTCCCGCGCCGAACCCGGTGGCCAGGGTGCTCGCCACCACGGCCGCGGCGATCATGCGGTGCCGGGTGTAGGTGTGTCCCTCGCGTGGGCGATGTTTGGCGGTCATTGTGATCAGTTCCTTTCGATTGAAATACGCTGTGTACCAACAGGTATGTCGGTACACACGGTCAGGATTCGTCCTTGGAAATGGAGGCGATCCAGGTCTTTCCGTTGGCCTGAACGGTCTGGATAAGCTGGCGATACACCGTCGGTTGGGCCTGGTCGGGTTGGGTTTCAGTGAGCGTCACCGCGTACAGGCCGGTTCCGCGGTCAGTGATCCGTAAGCAGTGGCGCGTCCCGGCCGGACGTGCGTCGATGCTCTTCTGCAAATCGGTGGTGGTTCCCACCCCGTTCGGGGTGGCCACCGCACGGGCGGCCTCACCGGATCGGCGGACGTAGTAGGCGTAGTCAAACGCCTTGATCACTCCGGGACCCGACGTCTGATCGCCCTCGTCGTTACCGACTGTCACCGGCCCGTCGATCTGTTCCGGGCACTCATCAGCAGGCGGGGGCGGTGCCGAGGACGTGGCGCCCAGCACCGCGACCGGATCACGCGGCTGCGGGTCCTCACTCGCCCCGCCCAGCAGACTGCCCACCACAGCCGCCAGGACCCCGGTCACCACCACCACCGCGGCCACGCCCGCCACAACCACCCGCACCCGACGGCCCGGCAGCGTCACGCGCCGCCGAGGCCGGGCGGCGGGCTCAGGCCCCGCAGCGAGGGCGGGAAGGTCGTCGACGGTGGTGTCGACCACCGGGTCGGCCGGGACAGGCGCAGCAGACTCGGCGGCGACCACCGCCTCCCCCGCCGGGGGTGATACGGCGTCGTCGGCCGTATCGGGTGCGTCGGTGGTGGCCAGCCACCCCCACTCATCGGCCACCTCGACCGGCGGAGCCGGCTGCACAAACCCTGCCGCGGTCAAGCCTGCGGCCAACTCGCGCGCCGGTGTGTCACCGGTCGACGCCCATGCCGGCACAGTGCCGAACCACCGCCCGCCGTCGATGTTGTCTGTTTCGTCAGAGTTGTTGGTTGTCAACAAAATTCCCCTAACCCCTTTCGGGATTCGGATGTTGATACGTAGGAGAAAGAAGGGTCAGCCCGCGGCCGGCACCGGCGCCGACGACGAATCGGGGCTCTCGGTAGAGAACTGACCCGACCCCGGGGAGGCTGAACTAGGCACCGCCGCTTCACTACTGGGCGATCCCGACGACGGTGTCGACGACGACGCTGAGGGGGTGGTCGACGAACTCGACGACGAACCTGCGGTCACCGTCGTGACCTCGGGCAGCGTCGGGACCATCGCCGCCGACGGCGGCGAGCTGGTGTCTGGGGCGAAAAACCCGTCCCCGCCCTCGGACGGGGTCAAGGTCTTACCTGCCAGGTCTGCGGCCAGCGCGGCAAACCAGGTGGCGGTGTAGACCGTTGCCGATAGCCCCGCCGCGGTCGAGCCGTTGCTGGTGTAGCTGCCGTGTTGCTGCGCGGTCTGCCAGTAGCGCACCAGGTTCGACACGTCAAGCAGTTCGGAGTTGTCGGAGATGTTCTGCTTGACCGCAGTGAACGCCTCATTGGCCCACCGGTTCACCGTCGTCGGTGGAACCAGCTTCACCGTCGCCTCCAGTGCCTTCGCGCCGAGCATCGCCAGCGCCGCAGGAGGGTTCGCCAGACCAGTGGTCGCCAAGGCGGTGATCGTGGCCGGCGTCAGCACTTCCTTCGCGACCGTGACCACAGCATTCAGGCCGATCGTGCCGACCTTGACCAACGCGCTGAGCGCATCGCCGGCCGACGGCAACGGCGTGCGCGGATCGGACGCCACGGCCAACCGCTGTGAAATCGACTGACTCGGCTGATACGACAACTCATCCAGGGTTTCGCCCTGGACATCCTCGTTGATCAGCGGGACCGCGGTCTTCACCGATGTCAGCGCCAACGCCTCAGCCAACGACGACAGGGTTTGCACCGGGTCGTCCTGATCGAGCTTGCTCTGCCCGACGATGTTGGTCACCAGATGCGTGACCGGGGCATCGCTCGGTGCGTCACACGCCAAATCGCCAGTCGCGCAATGCGACGCGACCCGGCCAGTCAAATCGCCGTAGTCGCTTGCCGAGTCCGCGACCGGGCCGATACCGCCGCCCTCCGGGGTCGGCTGGCTCAACGCCGGCACCGTCTCCAACGACGCCCCAGACGTACCCGGGGCCGGATCGGGACGGGTGGCGCCGTCGCGGCCCGGGAACAACGGCGAAGCCTTCGGCCGCGTCGGATCACCGAACAGCGACACCCCCGCCACCCGATCCGCCGGCACCGGACCCCTGCCCTGACCGATGTCGCGGGCGACCCGCCCGAGAGCGAACGCTCCCTGCGAATACCCCGTCAACGCGAAATCGGTGTCCTCACAACGGTCAGCAACCTGCTTGAGCATCGAGTTAGTGCGCTTCATCGCCTCGGTGACCGACTCGTCGAACTTCATGTCCGACCCGGCCGTCGCTCCGCCGAAACCCGCCGGGTACGGCACATAGGCGCGCTGCACCAGCGACCCCGCCATAGTCAGCAGCGGCTTCATCACCGCCGACAACATGCCCGAGTCCGTCGTCGGACTCGCATCCGACGACGACTGACCAGTGCCCTGAACCCCAAGCACATACAGCTTCGGGCACGCACCCGCAGCGTCCGCTGGGGAAGCCGCCACCGACGTGGCTCCCCCAGTCGTCAGCGCCAGGGCAGTCGCCACGACCGCGAGACGAGAGCCGATTCCATTCGGCCGCCACCAATACCCGCCGCTCATAGACCGGCTCCAGTCAATAGAGGCCGGCCAGCCGCGTCGGAGGAGAGTGAGCACCGGTTGCCGCCGGCCGCGATCAACGGATGCCCGAAGTTGCAGTGCCGCACGCCTAGGGCAAGTTCGATCGCTACGCCAGTCACGCACGCATAACCAGGCGGCCGGCAACCGCATCGATACGTCAGTGTCGGACCGGTCGTCGTAGCAGCAGCAGCAGAGCTACTAGACACCCCGTCAGGGTCGGCCGATGGCTTGGCCGATTGTGTTGTGGAATAACCGTTCACGAGTCCTCGCTCTTCGAGAGACCCGATGCACAGTGAACACAGCTGAGCTAGGCAGCAGCCATCGCCGCTACCTCACAACCTCGCGTAACATGCGAGAATGTCGGATTCGGCAGCGGTTCATCGCATCGAGTCGGGCAACTAAACAGGGAGCTCGTGGGCCGGGTCGAGGTGAGACGCCAATCTGGGCCTCAACTCGGCTCACGAGCCTCCTACAGGCGTAGTGCAGGCACTACCTCCTCCCCCGCTGGACGTCGACGTATCCGTCGCTCGCTCGCGATCCACCGGGGCTGCCACAGCCCGGCAAGACGACCGCGACTCCAGGAGTCTGTGGACAGGCAGGAGCGGGTGCCAGAAATCTTGCCCCTGAGGTGATTTAACAACGCGCTCAACGTCTCTCCTATCGCGAACAAATGCGTTAGCGCTCGGCGATGCGACGCCGAACGCTGGTGCTTTGTGTCGCGACCGAACTCGGAATTCCAGAGATCGGGAACTTCCACCTCGGAGAGGTGCGCTGTTGTGCCGATGATGTTAACACCACCTTTGTTGTTCGCAACTAGGCACTCCCGCATGGATCGAGCGTAAGCGACTGGCGCCGATTGTGCAATTATTGGGCGCATGTTTTCGGCCGGAAGTCGGAGGGTGCGAGATGTCTACGCGGGAAGATTGCGGGCAGGCTCCGCAAACAAGGGGCACGGACTCGACCGAGAGAGGTGGTCAGATGCCCCGGGCTGGCGTGCACGGCTTCTCGGCTGCCGCTCTGCGCCGCACAATGAACCGAGCGGGTATGTCGGCTGATGAACTCGCGGAACTCGTGGGTGTTGCTCGCCAGACTGTTTCGGCCTGGCTCAACAGCGTCACGGTTCCAAGTCCAGGTTCACTAGCGAAGGTTGCGGGTGTTCTCGAGGTGGATGTCGCGGAGTTCACGCCGGCGGTCGCGGGCGAACCCGTGCTCGTGGATCTTCGTGTTCGGGCCGGCTTCACTCAGACTGCCGCGGCCGCTGAATTGGGCGTCGCGCGAACTGTTCTCGGTGTCATCGAACGGGGTCAACGCCGAGAGCTGCCGGCCCAACTAGCTGCTGCGATGGCGGCGACGTATGGCGTCACCCGTTCCGAAATCGAGGCAGCCTGGGACGCCACCCTCGAAGGCAGGCGCCAGAGGCTGTCCGCTCGTGCCGCGGCACGCCGTGGGCGCACGTAACTGGCGCAATTTTTCGGCTGCGGACGGGGTGTTTTTACAATCAACGAACGCCGTTGTCGGCGTGTCGGCGCGCGAGCGGGTTTCAGGTACGCATAATTAGCGGCATGAGCGGAACGCCAACATCACCTCGACGCCCCGGTCGTCCGTCGAAAGGACCGCGTGAGGTGGTGAAGGCGCTCATACCTGCTCCGCTCAAGGCCGCCGCCAAGCAGAAGGCAGACGATCAGGGGATGGACCTTAACTCCTACATCCAAACGCTGATCGCGCGCGACGTTGGCTCACATGCCGCCGAATCCCCAGCTATCCAGGAGGTCCTGTTCAAACGCGCCGTTTGACACCACTCACATAGAGACAAGTTCATCGAGGAGCAGTCTTCCCCTAGATAAGCGAAACTCCCCCAGCTGCCACACCGAGGGAGTCTCAGAGACCAAGCGCCAACTTGGCTCGTAACAACTTGGGAAGGTTCGGCCTCCACCAAATTGAAGGGATCAGTCTTTGCGGGACTGTTCTCAGGGTAGCGCGCACCCATCGCGCGACGCTACTTCTGATTCGAGCGTGTCGGATCGCGAATCGGTCACGGCTGAGTCGCGATGGTCCGAGCTATACCGGTGGCTGCTCGCCCCCGGCACTGTTGCCTATGCACTGGCTCCAACCGGACGATCGAACGAGCCGGTCAAGGTCGGCTCTGGCGATGCTTGCGAGCTGATCACCGAGGCCGAGAAAGCTGGGGCTGGCCGTGCAGTGTGGGCAGTTGTAGCCCCACTTCGGCCAGATCTGCTGGTTGTCGACCTAGACGAATGCGCAGATGTGATGTGGCCGGCGATCCGTGATGCGGCCGAGGACTATGGCGCGGCGATAGCTCACGTGGCCGCCTCTGGACGACCCAATTGCTTGCACGTTGCTCTCGTGCCCACAGCCGCCGCACGCTTTGAGCTGATGTCCGTCATCACCAGGATATTCGAGTTCCACCGACCGGCCCTGCCGGCCTCAGCGGCGGCCGATGTTCGTGGCCGTAAACCCATCCGGCTCCCAGGTAGCTGCTCACTGAAAGATGCAGCCCCTTGCGTCTCTGTCGACACGGACACGCTTCGACCGATTACCGCCGTTGCAGCCGCCCGACGGGCTGCCGACGCGGTGCGACAAACACTCCCCACGGCTTCGTCTGTCGATACCGCCGCCAGCGGCGATTGGACCTCCGCCGTCTCCGCCTCGCTCGAAAGTGCCGAGACGGAATCGACGTTGCAGACCGAATCGCCACGAGCATGGAGGGCTCGTCAGCGGCTTTCCGCCGACGACTGGCGAGTCCTCAACAACGCGTCAACCGACGATCGGTCTCTCGCCGCGACTGACGGGGCGTGGAGACTCTGGCAGCACGGTATTCGATCATTTGCGGCCGCGCGGTGGTGGTACGAACGCATGCCTTGCTTCCGCAAGTTTCGCGAGCGCGACCTCGATGCGCATGAGCAGCGTGGCGGCCGCGGCCCGATGAGGTGGGAGGCCTGTGGCCGTCACTGGAGTTCGATTGTGCGCAGGGCTCGGGCACACCGGCCCGCAATACCTGCACAAGACCAGGCAGTCATCGACGCCGCCCTGTCGGAGGTTTCACGCTGGAATGACTACGAACTCGCAGCTGCGGCTGAGGCTCTGATCTACGAGCGGTTCGCGACCGGGCACGGTATTCACGCTCGCCCTGTCGCGCGCCGCGACCTTTCCATGCTGATGCACTTCACCGACGGCACGGCCACCAGGGTTCTGCGCGAGTTGCAGAGCCGACAGCTACTCCAACTCGTCGAGCAGTGGCCGGCGTCTAATCCTCGTCACGCCAACCTGTACACCCTGACCATCCCCAGTCCTATTTACCGGGGGAAACATGCCCATGACGTCACATCCCCCTCGCGCTCGCCCTCCCTCCGGCACCCCCTCTGGGCCTGCCTCGGGCACGTAGAACGGGCTCTATGGACCCTCCTAACCTCATCCACACCCCAGCAACCCACCCCTACCCTCGCCGCACGCCTCGGTCTCCCCCGTGGGGACCGCTCATTCGGGGTGCTCCGCGCCCTCCACCGCCTCGCAGAGCTCGGGCTGGTGTCCCGGACCGGGCGCGGCCGCGGGACGTCGTGGACCCTGAACAGCGCGGTGACCCTCGATGCGGCGGCGGAGGCGATCGGTGCCGCCGATCGGGCAGAGCAGCTGCATGCGCGCGTCATCGCGGAACGGCGGTGCTGGCACTCAGAAACGCGGTCCGAGCAGGCTCGCAGTCGACGGGGGCTGGCAGTGCTGCGGGCGCGTTTGACCCACGCAGATGCCCAGCCCCCGTCCCCAGCCGGACTCTTTGCAGTAAGTACGACGTGGCCACCTACATCACAGGCGCGGCGACGCAGGGAAGGGCAAGGGGGTGCGGTGTCAGGTGCAGACGGACCGATCAGCTAGACCTCGTCATCAAAGCCGTGAGAAGCGGCCGATGTGCATGAGGCTTCCGACCGCCCCTGGGTAGCGTCTCAGGTGGAACCGGACTTTGACCCACTGCCCATCGTGCCCGAGAAGCTCGACCACCATCGGAATCTCGAGTTCGTCTTGGCCAGCTTTCAGAACCTCGCGAGCCCGGACGAACTCGCCGAAGTGCTCCGGATTGACCAGGTTGCCGACAATCTCAGAGTGTCGGTGGTCGGTGGCAGATTCGGTGATGTAGGGGGGCCGCGGCGAGATCCAGTACATGAGTACTGGGATGACGGGTCCTTCTGGACCATGGTCCCGGTAGGCGACAAGCACTGTCCCAGTGGAGTTCTCATCCAGAGTGCCGAGCTTCAGCGCGGCCAGCGGAGAGATCTGGGGTTCCTCGGTGTCGGTCACATCGTGGAACATTCCCCGTACTTCGCTGCCATCGGGGCCGGCCCCGGCACGCGCTAGTCCTCGCCACGCCATCAGGTGGGTGTCGTCGTGCAGAACTGTGAGTCGCCCTTGAAACTGCGTGCGAGTTCCGTCGTTTAGGCATAGCTCGGCGAGCTCGTTGAGAGCATCGAACTGTGCAACCTTGCGGAGGAACTGGCCGGGGTCGCGGGTATCCCCGAACCCGTCCGGGCTAATCGACGACATCATGTAGGACTCGAGAGTGTGACGGGCCACCAACGTCTCGACGTCCCAGTTCACAGAGGCGATCGCGCGTTCTGGAGTGACTTCTTTCTCCGGGGGTGACACCCAGGTCTTGATGCCGTAAACATCCCCCTCGTAGCCCAGGACGGGCCGCATAATGACGCGGCGCGGTCCGCTTCGTCCTACTTCGATCTGATCGACGGGTTCACCAGTTCGACGCACCTGTCCGATCAGGTCCTCGATGCGGTCGAGTCCTCCCTCGTCCTGGGACATTCGGCGTACGGAGGCCCAGTTACGCTCCACGCCTTCTTTGAAGACGATGGACGCGCTCGGTGGCTGGCCCAGCGTCTCGATTAGGTACCACGTCATGCTTTCCTCGCCTTCTCGCGTGGGGTGGCCACGATCGTGAACGGTTCAGGTCGCAACGTCGCCCGCTCCCGCATCCGTAGCTCTACCGGTTCTTCAAGGGTCAATCTGAACTTGGAGAGCAATGATGCTATGAGCAGTGTGGTTTCGTGAATCGCGAATTGGCGGCCGATGCATGACCGGGGTCCTGTCCCCCAGGGCGCGAAAAACTCATCAGAATTGGCGGTTAGGCGCTTCCCCACGAAGCGGTCGGCCCGGAACTCGTCTGCGTCAGGTCCCCATACTGAGGGGTCTCGTTGCGCGGCGAGGCTTAGGACGAAGACCGCGCGGCCGCGTGGAACCTTGTATCCGCCCAGCTCCTGGTCGGTGCGAGCGATTCGAAAGAACCCAGGCGCTGGCGGCCAGAGGCGCAGGCACTCGTTAATTAGGGCTTTGATACGGCGCATCTTGACGACTTGTTCGTAGTCGAACGCAGGTCCGTCGCTCAGCTCCGTCGCTGTGATGTCATCGCCGAGTTGTGGGTCGGCCGCAAGGTGGTAGAGCGCCACCTCCATAAGGGCTGCGGTCGTCTCGTGACCTGCCGCTAGGAATGTGAGCACCTGATCGCGGACATTGTCGAGAGGCAGAGTCTGGCCGGTCTCGGAGTCCTCGGCGCCGAGCATCAGGCCCAGAAGGTCGTTCGCCGGCACGTTGTCTCCGCGTTGCTGTCTTCGCGCGATGATGTCATCGACATACTGACGCACGTTGGCTGCGTCACGGCGGATTCCTGGGCCGTTTAGGAGTGCGCGAATTGGACCGACAATCGGAATGTCGTTCGTGGACTCGCTCGCCCACACGAGGACCCGGGTAAGGGATTCGAGGAATGCGTCGGTTCCCTCCGCGCTGCTCCGGCTGTCCCCTAGCAATCCCATCGGGGTTGAGAAGCCCGCTCTGCCAATGATTTCTAACGTCGCGGCCGTCATATCCTGATGAACATCGACCCGGGGCTCTCTGGACCACTGCTCCGTCAGATCTGTAGCTACTGTGACCATGGCTTCGTGGTAGGCGCGCATCGCGCCCTGGGAGAACCCGGGCGTCAGTATGCGCCGTGCTTGACCCCACAGAGGATCACTGCTTCGTGCCGTGAACAGGCCCCCCGCGGCGAACTCGCGCAGTTTCGCAAGGGGCCCGACGAGAACGCGTCCCCAGTTCTTCTCGTCAAGAGTTTCCTTTGCCAGGCCGGCGCCCCCTACGACAACAAGCTGGTCTCTGAGGAGAACTCGCTGAAAGATCGGTCCGAGTTCGCGAGTGAGCTCTGCCTCGTGTTGTGTGGGCCTGCGACGGTCAGCAGAGCGCACATCGCCAAGGAGTGGCAGCCGCCCTGCGGGATGAGGGAGTTCGTTCAGTGGCTTTGCGTTCACGGCGTCGAGTGTTCCAGGTCTGCCCTACACCTATCTGACGCTGCCCCTCCTGGTTAGCGCAGCTAGGTCAACTAGCGTAGCTATGCGAGCTAGCATCGGCGCGTAGTTGACTACACCCGGTGCGAGGCGAGGGGAGACGCGGTTCTCTCTGCCCAAAGAAGCGCTCGCCAGATGCGAAACGAGCGGCACTGGCTAGCGTTGCTAGTTGTTACCTCTGAACTGTGTAATCGGGCAGTATCGGCTGACCTGTAGCTAGACGCGCTAGTGACGCTGTTCTAGCTAGCTAGAACAGCGTGTGTGGCTACGCGATCTGTTGCAGCTGCGCTGCCTAGCGACGCTGTGCTAACTATGCTAGCTTGCTAGCATAGTTAGCATCACCTGAGGAAAGGGAGCCTGGATGCAACCGCGCAGAATCGCGATAGCGAACCAGAAGGGGGGCGTCGGAAAGACCGCAACTGTCCTCGGTCTGGCGTCCGCTCTCAGTAACCGGGGACAGAATGTGCTGGTGGTCGATATGGATCCTCAAGGCAATGCCACCACCGGCCTCGGTGTCGAGGTCACTGACGACGCGGTCACCTCCTACGACCTCATGGCACAAACCAGGGAAGGAACAGCCGGCGACGCGGTAGTCGCGACTCCGTGGGATCTGGTCGACCTCATTCCGGCGAGCGTGTCACTGGCAAACATCGAGGCTGACGGCGCGAACGACCTGATCTTTCGGCTAGACGTCGCGTTCGAGGGCGTTGATCTGTCCCCGTACGCAGTGGTTCTCTTCGACTGCCCGCCTTCGCTGGGCAAACTCCTCTTTGCAGTGCTCTGCGCCGCAGACGGGGTAGTTGCCGTCACCGAGCCCACGATCGACAGTGTGGGAGGGGTCGGCAATCTCGAGGACACGATCCGGAGCGTCACTCGTCGACCGAACCCTCAGCTGTCTTTCGACAAGGTCATCATCAGTCGCAAGCGAAACACAGGCGAACACACCTTCCGGGAGCAGGAACTTCGCGCGGCCTACGGTGACCTGGTCGCTTCGACCTCGATCCCTGAGCTCGCCGCGCGCCAAGATGCGCACAGTGCTCACACGCCGATACATAAGTACCGCGGCGGCAAATCGCTTGCCCTGCAACTGGCGTACTCCGACCTCATCGACGAACTCAATCTCACCGCGAAGGAGACAGCATCATGAGTGGTGTCAATCGAGCCCCAGCAATTCGCCGACACCACCCAGCTGACGACCTGCCCGAGAGGCCGCCACGGCCGGCGGCAGCCGACCCGACGCCCTCACCTGCCCAACCTGCGGAAGGGCCGCCACCTCTGGGTGCTCCGGACGTACGGCAGGCCGGGGGGGAGGTCGAAAAGATGACGGAACAGCACAACGTGCGGATCCGCCCGAGCGTCAAGGCGCGCGCAGTCCGGGCAGTGGGCAAGCTGCGGTACGAGACAGGCAACAAAGACGTCTCGCTGCAATCCATCACCGACGCAGCGTTGGACGAATACCTGCGCAAACACGGTTGCTAGCTGACCTAGCTAGGGAAGCTAGCACTGCTACTTCTGAGAGGTCCTGGTGGTGATTGGAGCACCACCAGGACCGACGACCAACAGAAACGGAGCTGTTGATCTATGTCCGACCCTACCCACGCCCGTAACACCACCGAGGCCGCGTCAAACACCGCCAGCGTGGCCACCGCAGTCATCTTGAGCCTTATCGTCGTTGCGGCCTCATTCACTCTGAGCTTCACAGCATTGAGCGACCTCGCCCGCATGTCCGGGGCTATCCCAGACCGCCTGACCTGGCTCCTGCCCGTGGTAATCGACGTCTTCATTCTGCAAGCCACCTGGTGCGTCTATGTCGCGACCAAACGCCGCGACGACGCCGGCAAGCGGTACCACTTCGCGATGCTGGCGATTTCGAGCACCGTCAGTGTCGCCGGCAATGCCGGCCACGCATTCCTTGCTAGCGGCCAGGGTGTCATGCACGGCCTGATGGCCGTGGCCATCGCTATCGTTGCGCCCCTGGCCCTGCTGGCGAGCATCCACGGGCTTGTCATGCACGTCTGGGCCGGCGGGGGAGCAACATCGCACGACCCGATGCCGGACGTCGAGCACGACACCGTGGACAGTGCGTCCCATGCACACTCGCAGGTCAGCGCACCGACAGAACCGCACACGCAGCCCGACAGTGCACGAGACGACGCGGACACCTCGCCCCTAAGCCTGTCAGACCTCGACGCACAGATCACCGACGCCGACCTCGACCTGGCCCGCCTCGTGTGCAGTCGAGGCCGGCTGCGCAACGACGACCGTGTGGTCGCGCGTGTGCTCGTCGCCGAACGCCTCAGAGTGCATCGCGAGCAGACCGCCGATCTCACCGGCGTGCACCGGACCACTATCGGCCGGTGGCGCGACCTCGCGGCCGAGTGCACCGCCGACATGTCGTCACACGCCGAGCGTGTGCACACAGCGGAACACCCCGCGCTCGTCGACGCCCACTGAGCACGCCAGCCCATGTCTAGGGGTACGGCCGGGGGAGTTTGCGAGCCGCGCACGCATAGTCGGGCCGTAGCTGCCTCCGGACCCGTGAGTGCAGGAGTGGGCGGGGGTGCGTGCGGTCCCGGACTTCCCGTTCCAGGCACACCCCCGCCTACTCGAACAGACTACAAGCGCATCGAACACCCATTCGATACCTGGGGTTAGACTCTGTGCATGTTCGACCACTGGCCCGACACCCGAACACTGCGCGTGTTCGACCCGGCTAGGCCCGTGGTCATCGACATGGCGATCGCGGACCCGTCGTGCGGACGCTCATATGCGGCCGGCGGGGGAGTGTCACTTCGAGTCCGCGCGTCCGGCGCCCGGATCGAGCCGACCATGCCCGCGCTGCTCGTCGCGTGGCTGAGAATGTCAAACGGGTTGTGGCGCGGGGTATGTCAGATGCCGGTTGAGAGCGCCAATCACGTTTCATCGGCCACGATCACCATGTGGGTGCCGCCCGAGGCGCTGCAACCGCGAGAGGACTCAGCACCGCAATGACCGAGAACAACGACCCTGGGGGCGGACCCGCCAATCGCGTTGCGCCCAAACGTGGCCGCGTTGAGCTGTCGGACCTGACATTCATCGTGCGGCCGCCCGGCCGTCCAGCCGGCATCCGCACTTATACCGCGGGCGAACTGGACGAGGCCCAGGCATATGCCGATCAGACTGGGGGACAGGTCGACCAGCTCTCATGAGTCGTGAACAGCGTCTCCGCTGCTCTGCGCTGCCGCCCTCCCTAGACGGTCGGTTGCCGCAAAAGCATTGTTGGTCGAGTTTCGAGAACGGGCGAAGTCGAGGGTTATCGGTGTTCCTGCCGGGCGCACCTCCGCAGGCGGCGGGTCATCTCTCGGTACTCGATGGTGCCGACCAGAACCGGCCGTGCCTGATCCTGGTGGGGGAGTGATCGGTGGCGAACGGGTGATCCGGGTGGGTCACTGCGGCGAGCTGGCCGGCGATCTCGCGGCGCTGTTGCGAATCCATTGCCTCAACCCGGCGGTCTGCTGTGTCGGATCAGGAGCGGCCTCGGATGGTCCACCGCCAGTCCGGGAACTCGGTCTCGTATGGAGACACGCGCAGCGGAGATTCGCCGCGGCCCTCGGGTCCAATCATCGACGCGACCGCCGGTCTCGGTAACGACGACGTTGCTTGAGCTCCTACTTATCCGACGGGTGCGTGAGGCCGTCGACGAACCAGTCTGGGAATTGGTCCAGAGCATCCCAGAACCAGTTCGAGTACGAGTCGTCACCGTTCGCGGCGTCCGCAAGATGGGTTACCGTCGTGCACCAGGCCCATGGTGTGTTGCTGTAGATTGACTTGTCCGATTCCGTCCTCGAGTCGGGCGGTGTGTCGACGAGGATCCCGTGCGTCCGGTTCCAGATCCGGTTGTGGTGAGTGCACACGTTGCGGAGAACCACCATCGCGCGGAAGACCGGTCGTGAGGCACGAGGACTGACGTTAAAGCGCTTGGCGAGAGGCTTATAGACGCCGTCGGAGTCGGACACGAGGCCATACATTCTCGAAGTCGTGCCAAACGACAGCGTCTCTATCGCTGCCCACACCGGGAGAGATTCCCCTAAGTCGTCGTGATGCTGTACGAACCGCTCGCTGGATCGTCGCACGTCCTCGGCAACGTCCTTCAGGAGCTTCGCGCGAGCGCCGTTGGATGTGTCGTCGTACGTCGATTCATTGAGGTAGCCCAGCGGGCCGGCTGACTGTGCGAGGAGGTAGGCGAAGTGGGATCTGAAAACGACCTCGATGCTCGCCAATCCCTTGCGTAGAACCGACGCGAGGCTTGCGTCGTAGTCATGGGCGTCGCGGATCTGGCTCCACTTGGTGCCGGGCTCGAAACGGTTGTGGCCGTCGATCGGCTGCTGCTGGAAGTATCGGAAGTAGCCGCTCAGCCGGTAGTAGTTGTGATCGGCGAGATAGGACTCGACAGACTCAACTTCAGCGTCGGCAATGATCAGCCCGTTCTCACGTAGCTTCTCAACCTGTTGGGAGACGGTGAGGAACGGTTTTGCCATGCCGTAGATAGTAAAGCGCCCGCCGAAGTAAGGAAGCTTGCGCTCTAGCCTTGGCGGGCATCGTTGACACCACCTTACATCGCGTCGCTCTACACGTCCAATTCGACTGGACAGCCGGTACTCGTGCCGTGCTGGCTGGCAGTTGGCCGGGCCGCAGTGCTAGCCGGGACGGGGTTGCTCGTCGCATCGCGGCGTGGCGCTGCGGCCAGGTCGGTTTGGCAGCGCCAACGGCCGACGGACGGTCCCGACAGCGGAGGAGTGTCGGATCACAGCGTAGGTGCGACTAGAGACAGGAAATTGAGACTGTCACCGGTGGCGCCGCCGCAGATTTCAGCGAAGACCTTTGCGGCCGGTGGACGGGCGCCCGAAACGGGTCTATCGGTCCGGGTCGTCCGCCGTCCGACGTTGCCAAATCGGAGGCTCCAGCGACAAGCCAGTGCCGATAGGTGTCGTGGCGAAACTGACACCCAATACCGGTCACCCACAGCCGACCCGCCCGCCGCGAGTCCAAGAACACCGCCGGGCGCGCCGCGAACATCCCGCTCATCGCCCGAAGCCTCTTGCCCCGCTCAGCGGACTGAAATACAGCGAACCCCGCCGGAGTTCATCCCGGCGGGGCCGCTGGTGCACGGGCCGAGTTATGACACACAGTGGCCTGTAAACCGCAGGTCTGTGCGCGTCTCGCATGGGACGGGATTGTGTAGCGGATCTTCCGCCCGTCACCACGTACATCCACAAGGTAGCACATCTCAGTCTGGTGGTGCGTTTGCTGACAACTCGTTCCTCCAGGCGAGTGACCGATGTGCGGATCGGATGAGGGGGGCGCGTCCATCCCGTGTAAGGCGTGACGGTGGTTCTGAAATGCGGAATCATGGAGAATGTGGTGGTGCCTGCCGTCGAGTCACGGCGCAAGGCAGAGAAGCAAGCAGCACGGTTGTAGATAAGGATCACTGCGTTTATCTGATAACCTAGACATACGCTTGAGTCCCGAACTATGGAGAACTCTATTGATCTCCGGTAGCGATGCCCGAAAGGAGGATGTCGATGTCAGCGACCGTAGTGGCCCTATCGGCTGAGTCCAAGGAGCGATTGGAGTTGGCGTGCCGACACGCCGCGGAGATCGATGAGTCGGCATCCCGCAGGCACAGCGCACCGGTCCGCGTGGAGTTCGTGCGCGACGTCGGCGGCCGCGGCTCGACACCACTGGCCCACCTCGTGCGCATCGGTGGGCGGGGTGGTGGCGTGGCGCTACGGCTGTACTTGTCGTTGATCTGGCGAAGTTCTGCCGAGCCGTTCACCACGTCACTACCGGCCCGCAAGTGGGCCGAGCTGCTGGCTTTACCCGATCCGGGTAGCCGCGGGGCGCGGCGGATCGTCGAGGCGTTGAAAACGCTCGAGGACGCGCGCCTGATTTCCGTTGACCGGCGTAGCGGCAATACGTCGGTGGTGACGTTGCTGCACGAGTCAGGATCGGGCGACCCCTACTCCCTTCCTCGAGGCGACCGAGGGGAGCTGTATCTACAAGTCCCCTCGAGACTGTGGCTCAACGGCGAACTACATGAACTGTCGGCGCCGGGAGTCGCGATGCTGCTCGCCGTGCTTGTCGACCAGTCCGCGCCCGGTGAGCCCGTGTGGTGGGCGACGTCTGTCTTTCATGGGCGCTTCGGGTTGTCGCCGGCGACCCGTGCCCGCGGCACCAAGGAGTTGGTGACGGCGGGGTTGTTGAGCGTCAAGCGAGCACCCATCTCCACTGCGCGGGGCCGCAGCTTCGCGGCCGAACGGGTCCGCAACGTCTACAGCGTGGTTGGTGCCGCGAAACTGCGACCCAAGAAGGGCAGCTCGACGCCGAGGACGAGCGCCGCTGCGAAGCCGCCGCCTCGTCCGCAGGGGTCCGGTGACTAACCTGTTCAACCGGCGGCCGGCGGTCAGGGCGTACCGCCGGCCAGTTCGGTGATCGTCTCAAGAACCGGTAGGAGTTGCCGACGGAAGCGGAATGCAACCGGGCGGTCCCAGAGTCCATTGAACGCGAGTTCAACCATTGCCGCACAGGCGAGGTGATCGGTCGCGTCGAACGGTCGCAGTAACCTCGACACGACGGCTTCGACGTCGATTAACGACGCCGCATCGTTCTCAAGCCTATGGCAAAATTACTTGACATAATATCTATTATCGGCACGTGAAACCGATTCTAGCAGAACCGGTTTCACGCCTCGGTGTCATATGTATTCGTCACGTGACGTAATTCGCGGGCGAGATGCCGTGTGCCGGGCGCGCGTCGTGGCTGCGGGACAAGGATGGTGCCCAAGTCGTCCTCCCCGGCGGCTGGGCACCATCCTCGCCCCACATCGTATTCGGCATACGGAAGATTTCGAATAGTTAATCTGGCGTGATCGTTGACTCGACATGGCGGTTGGTCGGCCACCCTGTTGCTCGGCACCGCGCATGCCCGTAGGCACGCCTGGCGCGGCCACGCTCGAGGATTAGAAGGCGGTTGCGTTGACGTCGGGGATACGCAGGAGCTGTTCGGTGGGTGTTCCTGGTGCAGTAGCAACGAGTTGGAGTGCTGCTGAGCTGGTCTCGGCAACCAGGACGGGTTGATCAGCGCCGACATCGACGGTGACATGGCCGTGGACTACGCCGCGTGCATCGACGTCGAGGGTGAGAGCCCGCTGCCACACATCCGAGAGTGTGACCACGCGAATCCACGGCCCCTGGGGTCGGCGTTTCTTGAACCGGGCGGCTAGCACGCATCGACGAAACCCGAGGGTTGCCAGTTCGGCGAACGGGTACTGGTCGGTGAACGCGGCGAGGTGTTGTTCGCGCGTCAGGGCGGGAGGTCGGTCGGCCATAGCGGCAGTGTGCACTCGACCACCGACATGCGACGGCAGATCTTGGGTCTTCCGTGCCCCTCCTCTCGAGCGCTGAATGCCGCCGCATCTGGTACGGACCTCGAAAAGCGCAGCAACATAGCTAATCTCGAGCGCTACCCGTCATGGTTGTTCGGCACGTGACGTAGTGGGCGGTTGCTGACCCGATTCGCGTCAGGGTCGCGCGAACGGCCGGGTTGAGTCTCGTGGGATGAGGGTCGGCAGGATGGTGCGTATCAGTGGTTGCTTGGGGTCGGGCTGTAGGACGATGGACAGCGCCTCGGCGGCGATTGCGTCGAATGCGGTGCGTACCGAGGTGAGGGGCGTGGGGAGCCGCGCAGCCAGGGGGATGTCGTTGTAGCCGATGAGGGACAGGTCCCTGCCGATGCCGAGGGACATCTCGTGCGCGGCGGACATGGCGCCGATGGCGAGGTTGTCGTTGGCGCAGAAGACAGCGGTTGGTCGGGCGTCGGGATCGACGAGCAGTACACGTGCGGCCTGCGCGCCGTCCTCGATTCCGTAGCCGGACTCGACGAAGCGGTCACTCGGCGTGGCGAGCCCGGCTTCGGTCAGAGCGCGGCGTGCCCCTTCGAGGCGTCCGGCGGCGCTGGAGGTGAACAGTGGCCCGCTGAGGACCCCGATGTCGCGGTGTCCTAGGTCGACGAGGTGGCGCACCGCCAGGTATCCGCCGGCTTCGTCGTCTCCGACTGCTGAGGGGCTCTTTCCGTCGGTCCGCAGGACTAGTGCGTGCGCGACTCCGTCGTTGCGGAGCTGTTGGGGCAGTGGGTCATCGATGCGGCTCGATGCCAGGATCAAGCCGTCGACGTTGCGGTCGAGAAGTGTTGAGGCGGCGGCTGATTCATCGGCTGGGTCATCGCCGCTGGTGGCTACGATCGCGAAATAGCCGCGACGTACCGCGGCGCGTTCGATCGCTTCGAACATCAACGCCATCACCGTGTCACTCAGCCGTGGGACGACCACACCGATGGTCGCCGTCGCGCCCCGCCGCAGGTTCGAGGCGTAGGTGTTGCGTCGATACCCGAGTTCGTTGGCCACCTCACGCACCCGGCGGGCGGTAGCCGAGCGTGACGGTGGAATGCGCTCGTCGAGAACCCGGCTGACGGTGGACTTCGAGACACCAGCGGCGCGAGCGACGTCGAGCAGGGTGACCGCACTAGGGGCGTCCGCGCCTGCCGACCTGGAGGTGTTGTTGGTGGACATCGTCCTCATCATCTCGCATACCTCCCGGTCGCGGTCACGCGACGGCCGCAACAACACGTACCGCTGAGTGACCGTTGACACATTGCCTGCTGTGGTCTTAGTCTAGCAACCGATAGCGGGAACGTTCCCACGAACGATTGCATGAACGATTGCAGTACCGCGATCTCGGCGACTACCAGCCATTCAGCAGTACCCATACAGGAAAGCGAGAACGCAGATGTCCACTGTCGATCCCAAGTCCGTTGATCTGCGCGGACTGACTCCCGCCCCGGTCACCCCCTTCACTCGTGACGGCGAGGTCGACTACGCCGCCATCGAGCGGCTGGGGTCATGGCTGGCCAGCGTGGACGGCGTCAAGGGTCTGGTCGTTCTCGGCCACGCCGGTGAGGGCACCTTCCTCACCCAGGACGAGCAGGTTCGTACGATCTCGGCGTTCCGCGATGCGGTGCAGGATCGCCTGCCGATCATCGCCGGCATCACCGGTGAGGGCACGGCGGTCGCTGCCGAGGAGGCCAAGCGCGCCGTCGACGCCGGCGCCACCGCGGGTCTGGTGTACCCGTCGCACGGGTGGCTGCGTTTCGGCTTCCAGAAGGGCGCCCCCCAGGATCGCTACAAGCAGATCTACGACGAGTCGGGGCTGCCGCTGATCCTGTTCCAGTACCCCGACGTCACCAAGGCGACCTACGACCTGGAAACCCAACTCGAGATCGCCGCGCAGCCCGGCGTGTTCGCCACCAAGAACGGTGTCCGCAACATGCGCCGCTGGGACCGCGAAATCCCGGTCCTGCGCCAGGAGCACCCGGACCTGCAGATCCTGACCTGCCACGACGAGTACCTGCTGCACACCATGTTCGACGTCGACGGCGCACTGGTCGGCTACGGCGGCCTCGCCCCCGAACCTCTCGTCGAGCTCATCGCCGCCGGCAAGGCCAAGGACTACAGCCGGGCCCGCGAGATCCACGACCGTCTGCTGCCGGTCACTGCGAATGTCTACCACCGCGGCTCACACATGGAGGGCACCGTCGCGCTCAAGGAAGGGCTCGTCGCCCGCGGCATCCTCGAGCACGCCACCGTGCGCTCGCCGCTGCTGCCGCTGGCCGCCGGCGCTGACGCCGAGATCGCCGCAGCGCTGCACTCGGCCGGCCTCGGCTCGGTCGCCGCGTTCGCCTGACCTACACCAGCTGATGCCCCGGGAGCTGCCGCTTCTCGCGCTCCCGGGGCATCGTCCCACCCCCACGATTTACCCTCATCCCACCGGCCTCGGGTCGGTCCTGGCGCCCTGATCTCGCGGGACGCCGCACAGAAAGGCTCACCGATGAGTCGACGCACCTCCTCATCGCCCAGCGTGACGCGCGCGTCCACTACCCCCGACGCCGCGCCCGATGTCACCGAATCGGCCGAACTGCCCGTCACCGGCCACCGCAATGCCCGCGCCTGGTGGCGCACCCTCGCCCTTGCCGGTCCCGCTTTCGTCGCCGGCGCCTGGCAGTTCGGACCCGGAAACCTCGCCAGCGCAGTCCAGGCCGGCAGCGACTATGGATACGCCCTCATCTGGGTCATCGTCATCTCGACCGCATTCATGCTCGTCTACGCCGACATGAGTGTGCGCCTGGGCATCCGCACCCCGATATCGATGATCAGCTCGGTCAAAGACGTCCTCGGCCACCGCGTCGGCGTCGCCGCCGGATTCGGCGTCTTCATCATCACGCTGTGCTTCTCGGTCGGCAACGCCGTCGGATCCGGTCTGGGCCTGTCCATGGTGTTCGGCGGGTCCCCCGTCATCTGGACAGCGCTGTGCACCGGCTTCGTCGGGTTGATCTTGTTGTTCCGCAACGTATACCGCACCGTCGAGAAGATCTTGCTCGTCGTCGTGGCACTGCTGGCCGTCACCTTCGTCGTCAGCGCGATCATCTCCCGCCCGGACTGGTTCCAAGCAGCCGAAGGGCTGATCCCCACCATCCCGCCCGGCGCGCAACTCGTCGTCATCGCCATGGTCGGCACGAACTTCTCGCTCAACGCCGCCTTCTTCACCTCCTACGGCACCCACGAACGCCGGCGCACACGAGCGCAATACCGCGACACCACCATCGTCGACACCATCCCCGGCATCATCGCTCCGGGCATCATGACCTCGCTGGTGATCGTCGTCGCCGCAGCCGTACTCGGCCAACAGGGCGCCGAAGCGACCACGCTGGCCGGCCTGGCGAAAGTCTTCGAACCCGTCGCCGGCGAACTCGGGTCCACCATCTTCGCCCTCGGACTATCCGGCGCCGCGTTCTCCGCCATGGTCGCCAACGCCACCGCAGGCGGCACCATGCTCTCCGACGCACTCGGCCGAGGACCCTCCCCGAGCACCCGTATCGCCCGATGCACCAGCGCCACCATCCTGCTGTGGGGACTGGTCATCACCATCCTGTTCACCAAATCCCCAGTCCAGCTGATCATCTTCGCCCAAGCGCTCACCGTGCTCGTCGCACCATTCCTGGGCTACCTGTTGCTCACCATGAGCAACAACCGAAACCTCATGGGCGACCTGAAAAACACCTGGTGGAAAAACACACTCGGTGTCCTGGGATTCCTCGCGATCCTGTCGCTGTCGGCGACCATGATCGTCGAACTCGTCCAACAGCTCCAGAACTAACCCGACACCCACCCACACCCGCCGCCACGACTCACCACCCACCGAGCCCACACGCGGACCAACCACCACCGCGACCGTCCACCGCCACCCACACCGGTCGACGCCTTCGAAACCACCACCATGCGAACACCATCGACGACCGTGAGACCCACGAAACACGCCATGACAGCCGACCCCCACCTACCCACCCCCAGCCGTCCCGCCCCAAGCGGGCACGGCTGGGTGGCCTACGGAAACCCAGCCCACCCACACCTGGGCTTCCTCGCCATCAGCGTCATTACCCCTGTGCCCCGCGACCCGGGACACTCGCTCAATGACACGCTGGCCCAACGACGACGGCCACGACCCACCCCCGATCACACCACACCAGCCATCGCCGTCACACTCCTACCCAGCAGCCCCCAACCCACCCGCGTGATCGGCGTCGGAGCCAACTACCCCAAACCCAACGACCCCACCCCACCCCCGAGTAGCTACCCCGTACTGTTCACCAAATACGCCTCCACACTGACCGGCGCCTACGACGACATCGTCCTACCCGACGAAACCGTGCATGCCGACTACGAAGGCGAACTCGCCATCATCATCGGCACCCCCGGCCGCCGCATCCCCACCGCTCAAGCCCACAACCACATCCTCGGCTACTCCGTCGCCAACGACGTCACCCTGCGTGACTGGCAATCACGCAGCCACCAATGGCTTCAAGGCAAAGCATGGGACCGCACCACCCCACTCGGGCCGGTCATCACCCCCGCCGACGACGTCGACCTACACACCGCACGCATCCACACCGCGGTCAACGGCACCACAGTTCAACACGGCTACATCCGCGACATGACCCGACCCGTCGACGAACTCATTGAATCGCCCCGGGTTTGCTGGAGGCTCGGTTAGTTGGTTCCAGCGTTTGCGGGGACCGGGTTCTCACGGTAGCTGGTGACGGTGTGGGTCGACCAGTAGGCGCTCTCGTACTCGACGGGTGGGACGTGTCCGATCTCGCCGTGCAGGCGGCGGTGGTTGAACCATTCGACGTACTCAGCGACGGCGATCTCGACCTCGCCCACACCTGCCCAGCCGCCTCGCGGGCGCATCACGGGGTTACGGATGCATTCGGCTTTGAACAGCGAGTTGAACGCCTCAGCCATCGCGTTGTCGTATGAATCCCCTCTGGAGCCAACAGATGTCACCGCTTCGGCTTCGGCCAGTCGTTCGGTGTAGCGGATGGCTCGGTATTGCACTCCGCGGTCGGAGTGGTGGATCAGCCCGGCCACGTCGTGGCCGGCACGCGACCGTGCCCACAATCCCATGTTCAGGGCGTCGAGGGCGAGGTCGGTGTGCATGGTGGTCGAGACCTGCCAG
>NZ_JAKRFE010000021.1:0-79048 GCF_022348225.1 Gordonia sp. McavH-238-E | reverse complement strand
CAGCTCAGAGACCGCCCGCACAGCCACCTACGACGACTGGCTGCACCACTACAATCACCACCGAGCCCACAGCGGTATCGGCGGACTCACCCCGATCGAACGCCTACACGTTCACAACCTGCCCGGGTCTTACAACTAGCTCACTTCGAAATAACTCGACGATCACCGCGGAACTCGGCGATTACGTTCCGACCGCTGAAGATTGAAACGTCGTACAGACCGCTGCGACCCAGTCGCACTCGCTCTGTAGCTACGGCGCGCAACTGGACACCAGCATAGGTCGGGCACAGATACCGGATGTCTGCGCGGCCGCCACTGCGGGTTGGGTATGGCTATTGCAAGCGGGTGCGAAGGTGGTATCCGCGAGAAGGAACACATAGCCACCGTGTGTGATGCCGTGTCCATTGACCATGGTTTCAGTTACGGTCATCAGCGTTTCGGCGTGGCCGGCGGATAATTCTACGAGCTCGATACCGAGTGTTCGGGATGCGGCATCGGAGTCGAACATGGCCGCGCGATCGGGTGATCGCGCGGGCCCTCCGACTCATCGGTTGTTGTCATGGACCGACTGTCTCTTCCTCGGTGACGAACATGGTCGCTCCACCGGAGCTGAAGTTCTTCACATCGGCTCCTGCCGCGCCGATCTCGGGCGACGCGAGGCCGGCCCGTAGGGCGGCGCGATCCGCGAAGTACAAGCCCGCGACAGAGTTGTACGGCGGCTCGGAACCGCCGAGCGAGCTGACTTTGCCGTAGGTGTACTGCTGCAAACCGGGTACCTGATTGGCCAGCGGGATGTGGACGTTCTGGTACGCATTGACGGTTCGGGGTGGAGTACCGTCAGGACGTATCGGCAGAGCATCGAGCAGCTGCAGTTGTCGAGCTGCAGAAGCTGATCAAGAGTCGCATCGGGGTCACCGTCACAGTCGACGCCGTCGAGCCCGCCGCGTTGTTCCGCTCGACCGGGAAGGCCAAGCGGCTGGTCGATAAACGGCCGAAGGGCTAACCGAAGAGGCTGCAATGCCTAAGCCGCAACTGCGATATAACGACCAACGTAAATCTCAAATGATTGATCGACGAGCGTAGGACTCAATGCTGGCGGAACGTACCCCTCACCGTTTGGCGCGCACGACGCTACTAGAGTCGGCGGGGGCGCGGATGCGGCGGCGACGGGCATTGTCGAGATGAGAACGGCGTCGGGGTCCGCTAGGGGAGCTCCGCCGTCGGGGCGACGCGCTGTCGTCGGTCGACAACAGTCCAGCAAGAACGTTCACATCGACGATCGAGTTGATCAAGGGCTCGGTCGAAGCGAGGTCTCAGCCCGCTGGTAACCCTCAGCCGACGAAGGACGTTCCAGCTAGAGGTAGGGACGTGATCGGTGTCGTTATGAAGACCCCGTCGAAGTGCCCAAGGGTCTCAGCCGCAAAGATCAGTCCGTCGATGCCTGCCTGCCATTGCGGCCCTTCCTGCTGGTTGCGCAGCCACAGAGTGTTGACGTGCACGGCCGGGCCATCGACATACCCGACCCCGTGTCGGCGGAGGGTGCGCGCAAGTTGCACGGCATCGAGGCCGGTTAGCAACCGCACGTCGGAGAAGTCGTACACCTCGCTCAGGGCGACCTCGTTCTCTCTGATTGTGATCTTCATGGTGTCTCCGGGTCGGATCGATGGGGGTCAGGTGGTCGTCGTGTCGGTCAGGTGCGTGATGGCGGCGCGTTCGTAGGCGCTGAGTCCGCCCCAAACGCCGTACGGTTCGCGGGTACGCAGGGCGACATCGCGACACGTGGCGACGACCGGACACGTTTCGCAGATCGCCTTGGCTGTCCGTTCGGGCTACCCGGCGGGTGTGGCCCGCGATGCCGTTTGTGGGATAGAAGGTATCCACCGGCATCTCGCGGCATCGGCTCCGCAGTTGCCAGTCCCAGTGGTCGGTGTGTGCCCTCGGGAAATGCAGTTCGGTTCCACGTTGATACCGCCGCGTGATGCTGTCGAAGGTGGCGCCGTCCATCGGGTGCGGTCGGTGAATAGCGGTCATTCGTCGGGTTCCGTGACGATGAGGAGGTCGCCCCCATTGACGTGAGCGATCGTGCTCACGGCCAGTCGCGTGACGGTCCCGGCCACGGGTGTGGTGATGGTGGCCTCCATCTTCATCGCTTCGATCGTGCCTATCGGTGCTCCGGCGGCGACGGAAAGGCCGGGAGACACGAGGAGCGTCACTACCCCGTCGAACGGTGCGCCGATGTGCCGAGGATTGTTAACATCAACCTTCTCCGCGACATGGATCTCGACGTCGGCAGAGCGGTCACGAACCTGAATCGGGCGGAGCTGTCCGTTGAGAATGCACATGACTGTCCGCATCCCGCGGTCGTCGGGCTCGCTGATGGCTTCGAGTCCGATGAGGAGCTGTACGCCGGGAGCCAGTTCGACCCGGTGCTCGTCGCCGTAGCGCAGCCCGTAGAAGAACTGGTTGTCCGACAGCCGCGAGGTGCCCCCGTATGCGGCGCGGTGCTCCTCGAACTCAGTAGTCGGGCCCGGGAAGAGCAAGCGGTTGAGAGTCGCTTGCCGAATCGGTCCGGGAACGTTCAATGCTGCAACGTCTCCTGCGCTCAAGGTGGCGGGGGCGGGAGCAGGGCCGCGATCGGCGAGCGCCTCGGTCCGCAATGGCTCCGGCCAACCGCCTGCGGGTTCGCCGAGATCGCCTCGCAGGAATCCGATCACTGAGTCGGGGATGTCGAAAGCTGCCGGACCGGGAGCGAACTCGTCGGCGGTGATGCCTTTGCCCACGAGCGCGAGCGCGAGATCGCCGACCGCCTTGGATGAGGGCGTGACTTTGATCAGTCGTCCGAGTAGGCGATCGGCGTCGGCGTAGGCGCTCTCGATGTCCTCGAAGCGGTCGGCGAGTCCGAGTGCAGTTGCCTGCTGGCGAAGATTGGATAGCTGACCGCCCGGGATCTCGTGTGTGTATACCCTCCCGGTGGGAGCACTGAGCCCGGAATCGAAAGGCGCGTAGGCCTTTCGGATGGCCTCCCAGTACGGCTCGAGGTCACCGACCCGCGCGAGGTCGAGACCGGTATCGCGGTCGGTGTGGGCGGTGGCGGCGACGATGGCCGACAGCGCCGGCTGGCTGGTGGTGCCGGCGAGGGCGGCACTGGCGCCGTCGACGGCGTCAGCGCCTGCCTGCCAGGCGGCAAGGTAGGTCGCCAACTGCCCGCCCGGGGTGTCGTGGGTGTGGACGTGGACGGGCAGGTCGAACTCCGAGCGCAACGCCCTCACCAGGGTCGACGCTGCTGCCGGTCGAAGCAGGCCGGTCATGTCCTTGATCGCGAGAATGTGTGCCCCGGCACGCACGGCGTCGTCGGCCAGTCGCAGGTAGTAGTCGAGTGTGTAAAGATCCTCGCCGGGGTTCGACAGGTCACCGGTGTAGGACAGGGCAACCTCGGCTACCGCGACCCCGGTCTCGCGCACGGCGTCGATGGCCGGCCGCATTGCGTCGATGTTGTTGAGCGCGTCGAAGATCCGGAAGATGTCGACGCCGGTCGCGGCGGCCTCCGCGACGAAGGCTGTGGTGACACTGGCGGGGTAGTGGGTGTACCCGACGGTGTTGGCGCCTCGAAGCAGCATCTGCAGACAGATGTTCGGAATCGCTTCGCGTAGCTGGGAGAGACGATCCCAGGGGTCCTCTTTCAGGAACCGCAGGGCGACGTCGTAAGTGGCGCCGCCCCAGCACTCGACCGATAGCAGCTCGGGCGTCAGGGCGGCTACATACGGTGCGACAGTGGTCAGGCCGATTGTGCGTACCCGGGTGGCCAGCAGGGACTGGTGCGCGTCGCGGAACGTGGTGTCGGTGACCGCAAGGGCGGTCTGGGAACGCAGTTGCGCGGCGAAGCCGTCAGGTCCGAGGGCGATCAGACGCTGCTTCGAACCGGCGGGCGGACTGGCAAGTAGCGTGCGATCGATCGATGGGAGCTTGTCGCGCGGATGTACGCTGGCCGGTCGTTCGCCGTGCGGTCTGTTGACCGTCACATCGGCGAGATAGTTCAGGATTCGGGTGCCGCGGTCGGCTGACACCCGGGCGGTGAGCAGATCCGGTCGCTGCTCGATGAAGGAGGTGGTCACCCTGCCGGCGCGGAAGTCGGGGTCCTCCAAGACCGCCTGCAGGAAGCCGATGTTGGTGGCCACGCCGCGGATGCGAAACTCCGCCAGTCCGCGCCGTGCACGGTCCACGGCAGCGGGCAGGTCACGGCCCCGGCAGGTGAGTTTGACCATCATGGAGTCGAAGTGGCCGCCGACCTCGGCGCCGAGGTGTGCCCCGCCGTCCAGGCGGACACCGGCGCCGCCGGGGGTGCGGTAGGTGGAGATTCGGCCGGTGTCGGGCCGGAATCCGTTGGCGGGATCCTCGGTGGTGATGCGGCACTGCAGCGCGGCGCCCCGAATGCTCAGGGTGTCCTGTCGCAACTCGAGGTCGGCCAGTGATTCGCCTGCGGCGAGCCGGAACTGGGCCTGCACAAGATCGACGTCGGTGATCTCTTCGGTCACCGTGTGCTCCACCTGGATGCGGGGGTTCATCTCGATGAACAAGTGATTGCCCTCGGTGTCGACCAGAAACTCGACGGTACCGGCGCAGAAGTAGCCGATGTGGCGGGCGAAGGCCACGGCGTCGGCGCAGATCCGTGTTCGCAGTTCATCGGAGAGGTGGGGTGCCGGGGCCAGTTCGATGACCTTTTGGTGACGTCGTTGCAGCGAGCAGTCCCGTTCGAAGAGGTGGATCACCTCTCCGTGCGCGTCGGCGAGGATCTGCACCTCGATGTGGCGGGGGTCGACGACGGCTTCTTCGAGGAACACGGTGGAATCACCGAACGCCGACAGTGCTTCGCGAGCAGCGGCTTCGATCGCGTCGCGGAGGTCGTCGATGTGCTCGACCCGGCGCATGCCGCGGCCGCCTCCGCCGGCGACGGCCTTGACGAAGACCGGGAAGCGCATCGACTCAGCGGCGGCCATAAGGGACTCGACGTCGTCGGAGGGAGCCGAGGACGCCAGGACCGGTAGACCCGCCGCTCGGGCGGCGTCAATTGCGCGGGCCTTGTTGCCGGCCAGTTCCAGGACGTCGGGGGTGGGCCCGATGAAGGTGATGCCTTCTCGGCGGCACGCTTCGGCCAGATCTGGGTTTTCCGAAAGGAATCCGTAACCGGGATAGATCGCGTCCGCACCGGCACGACGGGCCGCATCGATGATGTCGTCGATGGACAGGTAGGTGCGGACGGGGTGGCCTAGCGTGCCGATCTGATAAGACTCGTCGGCCTTGAGGCGGTGGACCGAGTTGCGATCCTCGTACGGATAGACCGCGACGGTGCTCGCGCCGAGTTCGACTGCGGCTCGGAAGGCGCGGATGGCGATCTCGCCGCGGTTGGCCACCAGAATCTTACGGAACATCTTCTCGCTTCTCATTTGTGGCGTTGTGCAAGAGTGTCCCGGCCGGGCTGGAATGTCTGCCCGACCGGGGGTCGTTGGGTGTGTGTCAGTGACCGAGGGCGGCGCGCACATCGGCGCGGATGGCGTCTTCCTTGCGGTCCTGGTTGTCGGTGGCGTCGGCGACCGCGCCTACGTCGGCGCGGGGGACGACGACCACGCCATCGCTGTCACCGAAGATGGCGTCACCGGGGTGACAGACAACGTGCCCGCAGGCGACTGCTTTGCCGATCGTTCCGGGACCGTTCTTCCACGGTCCGGCGGGAGTGATCGCGGTGGCGAAGACGGGCAGTTTCATTGCGGTGAGTTCGTCGACGTCGCGGACGGCGCCGTCGATGACGACTCCAGCGATGCCCTTGGCCACGCAGATCTCGCCGAGGATGTCGCCGAACACAGCCCGGCTGGTGTCGCCGTTGGCATTGATCACCAGGACATCGCCGGGCTGGGCGTCGTCCAGGGCGCGGTGGATGGCGAGGTTGTCGCCTTCGCGGGCGAGCACCGGCAAGACGGTGCCGGCCAGCCTGAGGCCGGGGGTGGCCAGCCGGATGGTGCCGGTCATGACTCCCATACGTTCCTGGGCGTCACCGATCAGGGCAGCCGGGTGGTTGGCGAGTCTGCCAATGTCCTCGCGCGATGCTCGGGCCCAGTCGGTGGTGATGCGAATGTTGTCGGTATTGGCGGTGATGAACACCAGATCTCCTTCAGAATCGGCTGGTCAGCCGGCGATGGTGCGGGGGGCGGGGACGTCGTTGACCGCATTTTCAGGGGTCTGGCCGGCCAGGACCTGTCGGATGCAGGTGAGTGCTCCGGTACCTGCGGCGAGCAATGCCTCGTCGGTCTGGCCAGCGACGTGTGGTGTGACGATGAGGTCGGGACGAGCGAGATGGCCGCTGAGGTAGCTGTGCTGCAGCGGATCTCGCATGTCGACGGACTCGCCTTCGACGACGTCGATGGCGGCGCCGCGCAGACGACCCGCGTCGAGGGCCTCGACGAGCGCCTGTTCGTCGATCAATTCGCCGCGGGAGGTGTTCACCACGATGGCGCCGTACCGGATGGTGGCCAGGACGTCTCGGTTGATCAGGTGTTTAGTGTCCTGAGTCAGCGGCGCGTGCAGGCTGATGACGTCGGCCTGGGCGAACAGCTCGGGCAACGCGACCGCGCTGACGCCGTCGGCCTCGATCGCGGCGGTATCGACGTGGGGGTCAGCGGCGATGATCGTCATTCCGAAGGCCTTGGCTATCCGAGCGACGTGGCGGGCGATGCGGCCGAAGCCCACCAGACCCATTACTCGTCCGCCAAGTTCGAAACCTGTCAGGGTCGGCTTGAGGGTTGACCATTGGCCGTTGGCGGTTCCGGTGGCGGCGGTGCTGGTGCGTCGGGCGAGGGTGAGGGTGAGGGCGAAGACATGTTCGGCAACGGCGCTGCTGTTCGCCCCGGGTGTGGTGGTGACCCAGATGCCTGCGGAGGTGGCTGTCGCAATGTCGACGTTGTCAGTACCTGCTCCGTGGCGGGCGATGATGCGCATCTGCGGTGCGGCGGTGATCTTTGCCGCGTCGAAGGTCTCGGCGCGCAGGAGGACTGCGTCGATGTTGGCTGCGACGTCTGCGAAGGTGACTGCGTTTTCTCCATAGCCGCAGGACACTCGGCCCATGCGGTGCAGGTCGTCGAGGACGTCGGGATGGATGGGGTCTGAAACATAGACGTGTGGCATGGATTC
Source organism: Gordonia sp. McavH-238-E (assembly GCF_022348225.1). Lineage (NCBI taxonomy): Bacteria > Bacillati > Actinomycetota > Actinomycetes > Mycobacteriales > Gordoniaceae > Gordonia > Gordonia sp. McavH-238-E. The sequence continues at coordinate 71,869 of NZ_JAKRFE010000021.1, read as the reverse complement.
GGCTCGCTGTCGTCTAGCTGTAGAGGTGGCTGCTATTGGTGTTGAGCCGAACGGTCAGACCCACCACGAGCAGGCCCATGAGTCCGAAACCGACTAGCAGGAACGCCGGCATCAAGTTGTTTCCCGTTTGATCGATAAGCCACGTCGCGACGTACGGACCGGCGCCACCGCCGAGAACGGCACCGACACTGTGGCCGAAGGCTACGCCGGTGTGACGGACCTGCACGGGGAAGAACTCGGTGATCGAGGCGTAGGTGCCGGCCTGGCACAGCGCGTAGGGGACCATGCCCAAGATCAGCCCGGCGATCGCGATACCGACGCTGCCCTGCGCCATCAGCAGGAACGACGGAATAGTGACCACCATGTACAGGACGTAAGACGCGAGCAGGAGCTTGCGGGCGCCGATCTTGGAGCCGAGCTGCCCGGACAGGGGAATGAAGATCGAAGCGCACAGCACCGCGAGCAACACGATGGTAGATGCCTGCGCCTTGGAGAAGTCGAGCATGGTGCTCAGGTAGGTCGCGATGAACACGGTGCCGATGTAGGTGCCGACGTTCTGCACCGTGGAGATCGCCACGACCTTGCTCAGCGGGGCGCGGTGCTCCGCCACGACCTTCTTGAACGGCGAGACGGTGGTGTTGTCGCCCGCCTTGGCCGCTGCGAACTCGGGGCTGTCCTCGACCCTCAGGCGCATGATCAGGCACAGCACACCCAACGGCACTGCAAGCAGGAACGGGATTCGCCAACCCCAGTCCTCCATGCCCTCAGCGGGCAGCATCGCGGCTGCCAGCGCAGCGACGCCGGCGGCGGCCCCCTTACCCAGCTGTGCGATGCCAGGGACGAACGAGATGTAGAACGGCCGGCGCTCCGGTTCAGCCCACTCACGAATGTAGGAGGCGGCGCCGCCGATCTCGCCGCCGGTCGAGAAACCCTGCAGCATGCGCAGGACGACCAGCAGGATCGGTGCGGCGATGCCGATCTGGTCATATCCCGGCAGCAGGCCGGTCAGCGCTGCGGCGACGCTCATCAACAGGATGCTCGCGATCAGGCTGGTACGACGACCGCGTCGATCACCCAGGCGGCCGAAGAAGATCGCTCCAAGCGGGCGGACGAGGAACGCGAGACCGAACACCAAAAAGGTGTTCAGCAGACCGATGACCGGGTCGTCGGTAGGAAAGAACACCACAGCGAGCGTCGCGGCGACATAGCCGTAAACGCTGAAGTCGTAGTACTCGATGAACGTGCCGAACGCGCCCGTCGCCGTGGCTTTCTTGGCCTTACGGCGGCGCTCCTCGTCGAAAACCTCCGGCGGCTCCATTGCAACTACCATCATTCCTCCTGGCTAAAAACTGGGACACTGTCCCGAAGACTGCACACGAGTGTGTGCCGGGACACAAAAAAAGTCAACCCGCATCCCTGGACGAGTGAGATGGACGAGAAGATGGACCCGCGTGAGTTCGACAGTCGACGCCGAAGGGGTGAAGCAACGGTGGGTCCCGGTACTGGGGGCAGTGGCGAAGGGAACGGCGCTCGCTACAGCCGTGCCGTCAGTGCGATCGACCGACTGGTGGTCGACCGCCGCGATTCCGGATGGGGAGTGCGGGAGCTGGCCGAACGACTTGGCGAGGGTCGCAGCAATGTCAACCGGACGCTACAGGCACTCGTCGATGCACAACTCGCTGAACGCACAGTGGCCGGCACCTACCGCACCGGGCCTCGACTGCACGTCCTGGCTGACCGCCTGTTGGCAAGTCACCCGCTCCTGGTGGCGGCATCGCCGGTCATCAAGGAGCTGTCACTGCGATGGGAAGCCACGGCGATCCTGGCCGTGCACGACTGGCCAAATCCGCAGGCCTTCGTCGCCGCACATCACGCAGCCGCTGGGCCGGTGCGCTACCAACTCGATCCCGGCACCGTCCTGCCGTTGCATGCTGGCGCAGCGGGCGAGGCCATCCTCGCCGAAATCGGTAGTGCCGCACTACTTTCGGAACTTCCCGTCTTTACCGCCGACACACTGACCGACCCCGAGGCAATCACTCAACGAGCAACAGAGGACGGTGCCCGCGGTTACGTCATCAGCATCGGTCAGCATTTCCCGCTCGCCGCGGGTGTCGCCGCGTCCCTTCGGTTCGGTGGCATCGTCGCCGCCGTCTCGGTCACCCGTCCGCGCTACAACACCGAGCTCACGGACCTGGAGAGTTTCGCCCCGCATGTGGTCGAAGCGGCCCGCAAAATCGCCTATGCCGCAACCTCGATGGCGGTCCGCAACGCCGACCGCGTTTCGCATGAAGGGCCCGCACCGCGACCGAACGCCACCGCTCGCCTCGAGCACTTACTGGCACGCCTGATCGACCGGCCGGGCGGCCTGTCGACGGTGGGACGCGAACTCGGACGTCAACTCAACCTCAACCGCGCCACCGCGACGAAATTACTTGAGACCACGACCTCGCTCGCGCTGACAACAACCGCGACAGAGCGCTACGTTGCCGGACCCCACTTTCTCCGGTGGGCCAGCGTGCTAGGACCCGTCACCGACCTCACCGACATGGTCGCACCACTTCTACGGCGCGCCGCCATGGAGATCGGTGAGGCGGTGGGCTTCAGCGAGTACCAACCCGCGACCCGCACCGCGGTCATGACTTTCGTGGCCACAGGGCCTCAGCCGCTGCAGTATGGTCTCGCCACCGGAATCGACATGCCCATGCATGCCGGAGCAGCCAGCAAGGCCATTCTTGCCCAACTGCCCCGCACGATTCTGGACGAGATCGAGATGCCGGCGATAACCGACAACACCATCGTTGATCGCGACGAACTCTCGAAAGAACTCCTCGAGATCCGCGAACGCGGCTGGGCCTATGGCGAGGGTGAACGAATTCCAGACGCCGCCGGGATCGCTGTCCCGTTCTTTATCGACGGCATGGTCTACGGCTCAATCACCGTGACGGTGCCCCGGTATCGGATCACGGAGGTGAACATCGATGCGATCGTCGAAAAGTTATCGTCAGTTGCCGCAGCGGTCTCGGCATTGCTCAGCGTGCGGTGACGCAGCTGCGGACGGCGGACGTGCGGATCGGGTGTGACGCGACGACCCACCGAGGAGGGTTGCGCCTCTCGGGCCGTTAATCGTGTCATGGCGGGGTCTCGACGGTCGCAGCGGCCGAGTCTTCACACTTCGCAGTGACGTTGGACATCTCTCGTGCGATGGCGTTGCGATCGGGGTGCTCAAGTGCAGCGAGGCGATGCCGGCGAGATCATCAACGAGGCGACGACGGTGTCCTGACCAGGAGTCGCGGATCGCCGCGGCCGGGGGGGCACACGCACGCCGGCGACAGTGTCGACGTCGTCAAACGACAACGCCATCGAGTGACCCAGATACCGGGAGGCCGTGGTTGTCTGTCCACCGCTGGTGCGTTTCCGGGTCGACGCGTTGGGCAGCAATTGATCCCTGCGGGTCACGCCCTGCTGCTGGAACTGGGCGCTGGTGATCAGTTCGTGCCGATGTGCGCGCAGTCCTCCGCCACGGACACACTGTCGCGGCCGTGGCCCACGGATACAGCTACTGCGATAGCTCGGGCGACGGCCTCTTACATCCATCCAGTGGCGTCTGTTGAGCCATCGTTGGAGCTTCGCCATGTTATCTGTGGTTCCGCCACTTGCCAGGGCCGTGAGAGGCAGCTGCGCAACTCGAGAATCCGCCACCGTGGGAACTTCGTCGGCCTGGAGCGATGCGCACAACCTGGGTACATCACTCGAGAAGGACAGCCTGCTGGCCTCGGCGGTGGGGGGGCGCCAGGCACATGGCGGCTGATCGCCCGCACAGACAGCAACGCTGGCGTGACAGGGCTGGTGTCTTGCGCCGACGGCCTACTTCTGGTGTGCCTGGTCAGTGCGGTGCGGTAGTCACATCCGTGCCGCGCGGAACGAGCACGAAGACGGCCGCGGCGACGGCGACGAGCGTGAGCCCGCCGATCAGGCTCGTCTCCTGCATCGCGTCGGTGAACGCCGTCGCCGCCCGCTCCGCGAGACCCGGGGCGCCGGCGGCCTCGGCGAGACCCATAGCAGCGCCGAGGGATTCGGCAGCGGCCTCGGTTGCGTCGGCGGGCACGCCGGGGATCGGTTCGGCCGTCAGCGATGACCGGTACAGGATCGACGCGACGCTGCCCAGGATGGCGACGCCGAGCACGTTGCCGAGGTCGTAGGCGGTCTCCTCCAGCGCAGCGGCGTTGCCCGCCTTCGCATCCGGGGTTCCGGCCATGATCATCGCCGAGGCGATCGCCAGCGAGCCGATGCCGAATCCGACGAGCACCTGGGCGAGGGCGACCGTGCCGTAGGCGAGCCCGTCGGAGCCGAGCGACATCAACGCCATCCCGACACCGGCGATCCCGATGCCGCCGGCCACGACGGCCCGTGCGCCGATCATCCGGGACAGCGGGGCGGCGATCATCGAGGACACGATCGCCGCTCCCGCCACCGGAAGCAATCGGACGCCGGCCGCGATCGGGGAGTGGCCTTCGACCAGCTGCAGCCACTGCGCCAGCAGCAGCAGTGCGGCCGCCAGGCCGAACATCGAGCCGAGCGCGGCGAGGACACCGGCGCTGAACGGACGGCTGCGGAACAGGGAGACGTCGAGCAGTGGTTCGGTGCGACGCAGGCAGCGCCGCACGAAGAGGGCCAGAACGAGGACCGCGCCCAGCAGGGCCAGCCAGGCGGCCGGCGCGAGAAGGCTCTCCTCCTTCGCGAATCGTTTGATGGCCCAGACCAGGGCGACCATCCCGACGATCGACATCAGGGCGCCGACGGCGTCCCAACTCCCCGGCTGCGGATGCTTCGACTCCGGCAGGATCAGCACGGCCGCGACGATGGCGACGACCATCAACGGGACGTTCACCAGGAACGCGGCACGCCACGAGAAGTACTCCAGCAGAACACCTCCGACGATCGGGCCGACGGCCGCACCGAGACCCGACACCGCGGCCCAGAGTCCGAGTGCGGTCGCGCGTTCGGCCGGATCGGTGAAGATGCTGCGCAACAACGACAGTGTGGTCGGCATGATCATCGCGCCGCCGACGCCCAGCAGCACCCGCACCGCGATCACCGCCTCGGGTGAGTCGGCCAGCAGAACCAGCGCCGACGCGCCACCGAACACCGCGAATCCGGTGACCAGCATCCGCTTTCGGCCCCACCGGTCGGCGAGGGAACTCATGGACAGCAGCAGGCCGGCCAAGACGAGCGAGTAGGCGTCGATGATCCACAGCTGCTGGTCGGCGGTCGGGCGAAGGTCGCCGGCGAGGTCGGGGAGTGCGACGTTGAGAATCGTCAGGTCGACCGTGATGACCAGCAGGCTGGCCGACAGTACGGCGGCCGACGCCCATCGGCGCCGGAAGGACAGGCCTCCTGCGCTGGTGGTCTCGGTTGCGGATCGCTGGGTCATCGTCGGCTCCGGTTTCGCTCGGTGGAGGACAGCCCGGTCAGGGCCGTGAGGGCGGCGGTCAGGTCGTCGATCGACAACGGCGTCCCGTAGAGGAGTGCGTGCATCGCCACGCCGTCGGTGTAGGCGGCGATCGCGCGGGCAGCCGTGGACCCGACGTGGGGCGCGAGCATCTCGACCAGTCCGTCGGGCCAGCGAACCGCGAGGGGACGGAGTGCGGGATCGATCACCGCCGCGGACACGAGTGCGAGGTCGGCGCGCATCAGGCGCTCGTCGGACATGTAGTCGTGCAGCGCCTCGGCGAAGACCACCGCCGACGGCCCGTGCTCATCGAGTGTCTCCGCCACCTCGGCCAGGCCCGAGTCGATGTCGTCGGCGAGGCGGGCGAGCGCGGCCTCGCGCAGATCGTCGAGTGTGGCGAAGTACTGCGTCGTCGAACCGAGCGGCACACCGGCGCGTTTCGCGACGAGTCGGTGGGTGAGACCCTCGGAGCCCACCTCGGTGATGAGGGTGGCGGCGGCCTCGACGATCGTGCGCCGCCGTTCCTCGGGATCGCGTCGGCGGCGGGGTGGTGCCTCCGTCATGTCTGTCCTCTCAGAACGTAATGTACGTATGTACATGTACAAACGTACACTAGCGCTTGGCGGGTTTGTGTATCGAGTGCTGGCATCATGCGACCATGGCGGTGCACAGGATCGATGCGGTCGAGTTGCCCCGGACGGCGCTCGGCGATTTCCTCTCGTCGTCGGCGTTCGCGGAGATGCTCGACCCGCACGATGGGCGCACGGCCTCCCGCAGTGCGGTGGCCCGACGCGCCGAGGTCGCCGATGTGGTGCGCGCCGTCGACCGATTCGCCGGCCGGCGGTTCATCGACCGGGAGCGCGCCGGCGAGGTCGTCTTCGGCGGGATCACCGCCGGGGGGCTCGGGGTCCGGCCGTCGGTGGTCGACGAGGTGCTCGCCCTGTTGCGGCCGGTCGGTGTCCCCGCGCCCGGTGCTCCGAAACCTGTTCCCCACGAGGTGCAATCGGTGCTCGGTGTCTACGTCTATGCGCTTGTCGATCCGCGTGACGCCACGGTGTTCCACGTCGACGCCGGCCGCGGGAACCGCGTCTACCGCCATGCCGCCGCCGCGTTGGCGGGCGACGCACCCGACCCCGCCGACGTTGTCGGCGACGACGATCCGGCAGAAGCCGCGGCATCGATCGAAGAGCGCATCCGCGACATCGACGCCGACGGGTTCGGTGTCGAACACTGGATCGTGCGGTACGACGTCGGCACTGCGAATTCCGCCGAGCTGCATGCGAGTTCGTTGCGACGCTCGGGACTCGACATCATCTCGCTGGCTGGGTCGAGGCTTCCGGACACGCCGGACACGCCGGACGCGCTCGGCCCGCGGCGCATCGAGGAACTCGTCCTGCGATACGCCGCCCCGGTGTCGCCGCCGTTGCCCGAGCCGTGCGTACTGGTGAAGGTCGACGCATCTGCCCGCAGCGATGCCACCGCCGATGTGATCTACGAATCCGCCCGCAGCGCCTGGCGCGCGGGACCGCACCGGACCGTGCCCGACCTGCCCGTCCTGGTCTTCGCCGACGACCTCGTCCGCGCGGTCCATCGCGTCGATTACTGGGAGTCCTATCGCGACGCCGAGGGAAACCTCGATCCGAAGCGGTGGGTGTACACCGGGAGACCCGACGCCGAGCTCGAGGCCCGGTACGTGGGCACCAGCCTGCGGGAGGTCCGGCAGGAGCGCGGCGGTAAGTGGAATCCGTCCGGCTGGCACCCCTACGGGCACGTTCCGTAACGGCCGCTAGTGCGCGCGGGACGCCCGTGGCGAGCTCAATCGCCTACTGCAGTCCGGTTCCGTTTGGGACTGCTGAAACGAGCGCGGATGTCGTCACCGGTCGGTGTTCCTGTTATACCCCGGGCCACGCTAGAACGGCCAAGTCTGCAAGCTCACGCGTCCGACGGTCTATACGGTCCACGGTCCATGCCCGCCGTCGAGCGATCGCACGTGTCAGCTCGAAGGAAGATTCGCGGTAGACTTGTTTCTTTTCATCGAAGCTACGACTTCCGGCTCTGGCGTTTAGCCTCTTCTCAAGTAGAGCAAGATTGCCGATGTGGTTTGTGCGGGTTGCTATTGGTGACGATTTATCGGACTGTGATCCGATGTGTTCAACGGTCACCTTGCGTGAATTCCACTCAATAGGAGCGGACTCGATCCCTTTCTTCTCCAAGTGCGTCTTTTCGAGCATCGCAAGTAGATACTTAGCCCGACCAGTCTGGACATCACCATATGTCACAAAAGACTTCTTGAATAACTCGTCCTCCGGAATGATTCGCTGGAGCGTTTGCCGGACCTCGGTTTGATTGCGCAAGGATCCGTCACTGATACCCATGGCAGCGCTTCCGAGTGCTTCCTCGGGGACGCTGCCGCCCAGTAGTCCAGATACTTGTGCACGTATCGACCATGCCGCCATTTTGATGAGCAGCTTTGCGGCCTTTCTAGTGGGCCACTTTTGAAACGCCGCGAGCAGGACCGGGATGCTGGCTTCGAAACCGAATCGGCGATAGGCGAGAAGGGCATCCGAGGCATCGACGTTAATTGACGTCCAAAAACTGCTCTCAGGCTCGCGGACGGCGAGATAGATCTCCTTCGCATGGAGGAGGCGAGTCACGTAGCGCCGAACCTCGGTAGCTCGGCCAGACAATTCGGCTTGGATCGCCCTGTATAAACGTCGGGTCGCAACTGGGCCGTTTCGAGAGACGAACTCATATCGGATAAACTTGACGAGATCATCCGGACTGTCGAATCCCGACTCTAAGATAGACCAGCTACTTTCAATCATATTGAAGTATGATTTTGCCGAACTGAACAGATAGTTCTTTAGAAGGTCAGCGGTCGTAAGATCGGCCCCTCTGTCGTTGAGAGTCTCGAAAATGACGTAGGCTTCGGGGAGGTCAGACGCCACGGCTACAAGCACCTGGACATCGCTTTCAAGTTGACTCGAGAATTCGATTAGGCGCATATAATCGTCAGGCTCTGGTGCGATTTCATCCAAGTGCTGCCTGCAGGTTTCGTATGCGATGGCCAACGATTCGTTCGGGTCGAGATTCGACAAGTCCCCGTCGAGAATCAGATCGTACGCTGGCTGGTCGGAACTACTAAGCACCAGTCGCTCGAGAATGTCATCGGCGTGAAGTATGTATCCCTTCAGATACCGGTCATGGATTTCTTGCGCTTGACGGCCCTTGTCAAACTCAAACAGTTTGTCGCGGATCGCGGCGAGCAGGATCGCGGTTGTGGCAAATCTCTGTTGCCCGTCCACGATCTGTTTTCGGCCTTCGCCGTCACCGGAGTCGGCGAAGACTACTGTCCCTATGAAATAGTCGCTGCCAGCCCGCCGTGCCTGCGCAAGATCAGAAAGGTACTCACGAACGTTAGCTGAGTCCCATGCGAAACTGCGTTGGAAGCGCGGGACTATCAAGAGATTGTCGGCGAGGATGTGACCAATCTTGTCGTGGTCAAAGAGCGTTGCTTCAGCCATCTGTACGTACGTCCTTGCGGTTCTCGTTAGCGCAGGCGGAGCCAATCGTTGCCGACGTAGCCTATCGGTACCTATCCCCGCTGTGGACTCGACACGCACCATCGGTTTGCCGAGGGAAACCTCGATCCGAAGCGGTGGGTGTACACCGGGAGACCCGACGCCGAGCTCGAGGCCCGGTACGTGGGCACCAGCCTGCGTGAGGTCCGGCGGGAGCGCGGCGGTAAATGGAACCCCTCCGGATGGCACCCGTACGGTCACGTGTCCTGAGACCGGCGGCCGGGCGTTGGAACGAATCCTGCTGTTGTCGCCAATGACGCGACGTGCGCCCTGGTAGAACTCGCGGCATCGTCCATCGAGGAGAAAGTCCGCTATGTCATCGGATCGAGACGGGTCGCCTGACCACCGCACGGCCCTGATCACCGGCGCTTCCGCCGGCATCGGCAAGACGTTCGCAGACCATCTCGCAGGACAGGGATACGACCTCATCCTGGTCGCCCGCCGAGCCGAGCGGCTCGATGACCTGTCCGCGCGACTGCGTCGAGAACACGGTGTCCGATGCGAGAACTTCGTCGGCGACCTGTCCGATCCCGCGATGCCCGCCGCGATCATCGAACACGTCGACGAGCTGGGGTCGGGGATCGACGTGCTGATCAACAACGCCGGGATGTCGTTGAGCACGAAGTTCGGCGAGACACCGTGGGAGGAGGTGGGAGGTCAGCTCCAATTGATGCTGACCTCGCTGACCGAGCTGACCCATCGAGTGCTCCCGGGGATGAAGGAGCGCGGGTGGGGGCGGATCGTCAACCTGTCATCCATCACGGCGCTGCTGCCACCGCCGGAGGGCCTGCTCTACAACGCCATCAAGTCGTATGTGCTGACGATGTCGCAGTCGCTGGACATGGAGCTGAAGCCGCACGGCATCCACGTGACGGCGCTGTGTCCCGGATTCACCCGGAGCGAGTTCCACGACGCGATGGGCGCCGAGACCCGCAAGACCGCCGACCGGCTGCCGGGTGTGCTGTGGCAAGAACCTGAGGACGTCGTGCGCGAGGGGTGGAACGCGGTGATGAAGGGCGACGCGGTGTGCGTCACCGGCACGGTGAACAAACTGGTGACGGCGGCTGCGCGGCCGCTCCCGCCGGGTGTCCAGTACTTTCTCGGCCGGACGCTCAACCCGTTCAAGTAGGAACGTCCAGGCTCACTTGTGGGTGCGCCGGCTTCCGCCGTGCCAGTCCTCCTCGACGCCCGTCTCGTCATCGGATACGCCGAAGGCCCGCAGCTGCGGCTTCTCCCGCAGGCTGCGCTTGAGTTCGGCGAAGCCCGGGAAGCTCGCCAGCCCGATCACGTGGTCCCACAACGTGATCGCCTCGTCGTCGCCGGGTAGCCGGCTGATCACGGGCCCGAAGAACGCCACGCCTTCGGGCGGTTGGAAGTGGATGATCGGCGTACCCACGTCGCGGCCGGTCAATGTCAGGGCCTCGTCGGTCTCCGCCTGGATCTCGGCGTCGAAGGCGGTGTCGTCGAGGGCATCCAGGTGATGCGCGGGCAACCCGAGTTCGTCCAGAACGGGTCCGAGGAAGTCCGCGGTACCGCGGAAGTCGGTGGCGCCGACGGTGTAAGAACCGGTGTGCGCGTCGAAGATTCGCGTACCGAGCGCCTCATAGAGCGGGCCGATGGCGGTTCGTCCGTGGTCGCGGCGGATGCTCGCCGCGGCTCGCAGCAGCCGTAACCCGGCCGTGTGGCCGGCCTCGTACTCCGGCGGGAACTGCGCGTCGTAATCGACGTGCGCGTTCAGCAGGCGCAGCGAGATGAAACGCCAGTCGACCGTGTAATCGCGCTGGGACTGCACCTTTCGCACCCATGTGCTCGTCATCCAGGCGAACGGGCAGACGGGGTCGAAGTAGAAGTTGACGTCGGCGTCGGTCATGTCCCGACACTACGTGTATCCCTCATGGCGAGGGGCGCCGTAGTCGGCACCCCTCGCCATGAGGCCGGGCGATCAGCGCTGCGCGCTCGCGAGTGCGTCGTTGAACGTCGAGCTCGGACGCATGACGGCGGCGGTCTTGTCCCAGTCTGGGTAGTAGTAGCCGCCGATGTCGACCTGCTCACCCTGCACTGCGTTGAGCTCGTCGACGATCTTGTCCTCGTTGGCGGCGAGGGTCTCGGCCAGCGAGGCGAAGTGCTTCGCGAGATCCTCGTCCTCGGTCTGCGCGGCGAGTTCTTGCGCCCAGTAGAGCGCGAGGTAGAACTGGCTGCCGCGGTTGTCGAGCTCGCCGGTCTTGCGCGACGGACCCTTGTCGTTCTCGAGCAGCTTGCCGGTGGCGGTGTCGAGGGCCTTGGCCAGGATGACGGCGCGCTTGTCGTCGAACTTCTTGCCCACGTCCTCAAGGCTCACCGCGAGCGCGAGGAACTCACCGAGCGAATCCCACCGGAGGTGGTTCTCCTCGATGAGCTGCTTGACGTGCTTGGGGGCCGAGCCGCCCGCGCCGGTCTCGTAGAGGCCGCCGCCGGCCATGAGCGGGACGATGGACAGCATCTTGGCGCTGGTGCCGAGTTCCAGGATCGGGAACAGGTCGGTGAGGTAGTCGCGCAGGATGTTGCCCGTGGCCGAGATGGTGTCCAGGCCGCGGACGACGCGCTCGAGGGTGTACCGCATCGCGCGCACCTGCGACATGATCTGGATGTCGAGGCCCTCGGTGTCGTGATCGGGCAGGTACTTGTGGACCTTCTTGATCAGCTCGTTCTCGTGCGGGCGGTACGGGTCCAGCCAGAACAGCACCGGCATCCCGGAATCGCGGCAGCGGTTGACGGCCAGCTTGACCCAGTCCTGGATCGGGGCGTCCTTGACGATGCACAGACGCCAGATGTCGCCCTCTTCGACGGTCTGGGTCAGCAGGACCTCGCCGGTCTCGAGGTCGGTGATGTTGGCGGTGCCGCCCGCGGGGACCTCGAAGGTCTTGTCGTGCGAGCCGTACTCCTCGGCCTTCTGCGCCATCAGGCCGACGTTGGGGACGGTGCCCATCGTGGTGGGATCGAACTGCCCGTTGGTCTTACAGAAGTTGATCATCTCCTGGTAGATGCGGGAGAAGGTCGACTCCGGGTTGACGGCCTTGGTGTCCTTGAGGCGGCCGTCGGCGCCGTACATCTTGCCGCCGGCGCGGATCATGGCCGGCATCGAGGCGTCGACGATGACGTCGCTGGGGGAATGGAAGTTGGTGATGCCGCGGGCCGAGTCGACCATCGCCAGCTCGGGACGATGCTCGTGGCACTTGTGCAGGTCGTCGATGATCTCCTCGCGCTGCGCGCTGGGGAGGGACTCGATCTTGCTGTAGAGATCCGACAGGCCGTTGTTGACGTTGACGCCGAGCTCGTCGAAGAGTTCGCCGTGCTTCTCGAACGCGTCCTTGTAGAAGACCTTGACGGCGTGACCGAAGACGATCGGGTGGCTGACGCGCATCATCGTTGCCTTGACGTGCAACGAGAACATCACGCCGGTCTTGTAGGCGTCCTCGATCTGCTCCTCGTAGAACTCGATGAGGGCCTTCTTGCTCATGAACATGCTGTCGATGACGTCACCGTCGGTCAGCGACACCTCGGGCTTGAGGACGAGGGTCTCGCCGGAATCGGTGAGGAGCTCCATCTTGACCTTGCGGTCGCCGGAGACGGTCATCGACTTCTCGCCGTGGTAGAAATCGCCTTCGCGCATGTGGGCGACGTGGGTACGCGACGCCATCGACCACTCGCCCATGCTGTGCGGATGCTTCTTCGCGTACTCCTTGACCGCCTTCGGCGCGCGGCGATCTGAGTTGCCTTCGCGCAGAACGGGGTTGACGGCGCTGCCCAGGCACTTGGTGTAGCGGTCGCGGATGGCGCGCTCGTCGTCGGTCTTGGGGTTGCCCGGGAAGTCGGGGAGATCGTAGCCCTTGTCCTGGAGTTCCTTGATGGCGGCGAGGAGCTGGGGGACAGATGCGCTGATGTTGGGGAGCTTGATGATGTTGGTGTCGGAAGCCTGGGTGAGCTTGCCGAGCTCACCGAGATTGTCGGTGACCTTCTGGTCGTCGGGCAGGAGGTCGGAGAACTCGGCGAGGATACGAGCCGCGACCGAGATGTCACTCGTCTCGACGGCGATCCCGGCCGCTCCGGCGAACGTGCGCACCACCGGCAGAAACGCGTGAGTGGCGAGCATGGGTGCCTCGTCGGTCAGCGTATAGATGATGGTCGGCTGTTCGGCACTCATGCGATGTGTTCTCGATTCTGTCTTGGTTGACGCTTCAGTGTGCGGCCTTGTGGGTCCGGCTTTACCGATATCACGACGGGGATGTACCCGTGCGACATCCACCCATGATTTTGCCTGTCCACCGCGAACGGCGGGAGACGTGGTGGGTGGAATCGGACAGAACTCGAGGTGGTAACGGCTGTGACCTGGCCTGCGTCTCAAAATTTGTGTGGTCGAGGACACAGCGGGACCCCATGGGTCACGACATGACTCGACCCCACTCGGGTGGCGGGAGATCGCCGTCGAGCGGGGTCTGCGGAAACGGGCGGGGGTGGGGGCGGGCCGGTGTCAGGCGGCGCGGCCGGGCACGGTCTGCCGCAGTCGGATCAACCCGTCGCGGATGCGCGACTTGACGGTCGGTAGGGCCACCTCGAGATGTTCGGCGACCTCGCGGTAGGTGAGCCCGTGGAAGTAGGCGAGTTCGATGGCCTGTCGCTGCAGCGGTGTGAGGGTCTCCAGGCCAGTGTGGATGAGACGGGCGATCTCGCGTCGCTCCACCGACTCGCTGACCTCGTCGACCTCTCGGCCGGTGTCGGCGATGCCATAGGCGACGGTGCGCCGGGTCGCGGCGGATTCCGAGCGGACACGGTCGACGGCTCGGCGGTGCGCGAGCGTCAGGATCCAGGAGAGCGCCGAACCGGATGCCGGGTCGTAGGCATCGGCGTTGCGCCACACCGCGAGGAAGGTCTCCTGCGTCGCCTCTTCGCTGTAGCCCGGGTCGCGGAGCACGCGCAGTGTCATGCCGTACACCCGATCGCAGGTCGCGTCGTAGAACTGGGCGAAGGCGTCCATGTCGCCGGTGGCCACCCGGGCGAGGAGGGCGCTCAGATCGGTGTCTTTCATCACGAAGCTCCTTGCCGAAGGTGGATTGTGGCGATCGCGGGTCCGGTCGTCGGTGAGTCCGGGGTGCCCTGCGATGCGATGTGTCCAACGCTAGGCGGGTGGCGCCGTGGAGTGATCATCGCGAGACACAACGGGATGGTTTCGCAATACTTGGTAACGGTGAGATAACGACGATGCGTTGGGGCCGCGTGGCGGCGATGAGCAGGGCTGTCGGTCTCGCGGAGTAGCCTCCTCGCGACGAGAGGGGCATGCCTTGCCTGACGACACCATAACGATTGCCGACGGTCGGGCGCGCTGCCTGTGGGCGGCGCGGGAGCCGGAGACCACTTACCACGACACCGAGTGGGGATTTCCGATCGCCGGCGATACGGCGCTGTTCGAGCGCGTCTGCCTCGAGGGTTTCCAGTCGGGGCTGAGCTGGCGGACCATCCTGACGAAGCGCGAGAACTTCCGGGCGGCGTTCGCGGGATTCGACATCGAGCAGGTGGCCCGATTCGCCGACGCCGACGTCACCCGGCTGCTCGCCGACGCCGGCATCATCCGGCACCGCGGCAAGATCGAGGCGTCGATCAACAACGCGCGCCGGGCGATCGAGCTCATCGACGAGCACGGGTCGCTCGAGTCCTACTTCTGGGGATACGCCCCTGCCGGGGAGCATGAACCCGGCTCGATGACGACCTCGCCCGAGTCGGTGGCGCTGTCGAAGGACCTGAAGAAGCGTGGCTGGCGGTTCGTCGGTCCGACGACGATGTTCGCCCTCATGCAGGCGACCGGCATGGTCAACGACCACGCCTACGACTGCGTGATCCGGGCGGACGTGGACGCGGCGCTCCGGGCCGCCTATCCCCAGCGATTGTAGACAATCTGACAATATGCCATCATCCCTGCATGACCGCCCAGATCGGCATCGGGATGGTGTGCCCGTTCGACATGGCTCTCGATCGTGAGCTGTGGCGCTGGATGCCGGACTCGGTGTCCCTGTACTTCACCCGCACCGGGTTCATCGACGCACCCGTCGACGTCGAACTGTGTCGCGACCTGAACAATCACGCCGAGATCGCCGCCGCGGTGCGAGCCGTGTCGTCCGTCGGACCCCGTTCCTTCGGCTACGCCTGCGCGTCGGGCAGCTTCGTCTACGGGATGGCGGGCGCGCTCGAGATCTCGAACTGCATGGTCGCAGCCGGTGCCGACCGGGCGGTGACGACATCCGAGGCCCTGATCCGCGCCCTCGACGCGCTGGACATCGGCACGCTCTCGGTCGCGACCCCGTACACCGCGGCGCTCACCGGGCTGCTGTGCGACTTCCTCGCCGAATCCGGCCGGGGCGTCGTCGCGCAGGCGGGACTCGGTCGTGACCACGAGATCTGGACGATCCCGTACCCCGTGACCGCAGACCTCATCCGGGCCGCAGACCACCCCGACGCAGACGCGATCTTCGTGTCCTGCACCAACCTCTGGACCTACGACATCCTCGCCGGCCTCGAAGCCGAGCTCGGCAAACCGGTCCTGTCGGCGAATCAGGTCACCGCCTGGGCGACACTCTGCGACGCCGGGGTGCTCGGTGACAGCACCGGGTTCGCGGGCGCGTCGAGCGGCCACTCGCAGGCGCTGTTTGCCCGTAGCATGGCCGCATGACCTCGAGCGCGGCGGCTTTCGGCGAAGCAGGCACGGCCAAGTACGTGAGCCTGACGACCTATCGCAAGGACGGCACCGCGGTGACCTCACCGCTGTGGGCGGCGCTCGACGGCGACCGTCTCGTCATGTGGACCGTCGCTGACTCGTGGAAGGTCAAGCGCCTGCGGCGCGACCCCCGCGTCGTCGTACAGGCCTGTGATGTTCGGGGCCACAAGACCTTCGGCGAACCCGTCAGCGGTACCGCCGAGGTGCTCGACGAGGCCGGCAGCGACAGCGTGAAGCGCGCTATCGCCCGCAAGTACGGACTGCTCGGCAAGATCACCATCCTCGGCAGCAAGATCCGCCGCGGCAAGCACGGCAGCGTGGGGATCGTCATCACACCCGCGGCATAGGCTCCCCGACCGGGCGGACCGAGCGAGACGTCAACGCGGCGTCAATAACCGTGCGGTCCGCGTATGGAACGCGTTAAGGACTCTCCCGCAGCCGGCCGGGTTGCGTGATCCTTCGATGTGGCCACCGAACGGTGGGTGTCGATGTGATCGGAGAGTGACTGCGTGGCGGACCTCGTGTACGTGCTGCCGGCCCTCGCGGGGTTCGCCCTGTGCGTGGCGGCGGTGCGAGCCCTCGATGTCAGGACCAAGTCGTGACCGCGGACGGGGTGACCACCATCGTGCTGCTGGCCCTGGCTGCCGCGACGGTGCTGTTCCTGTTGGTCGCGCTCGTGTTCCCGGAGAGGTTCTGACGGCGTGAACACAACTGTTGCGGGACTCCTCCAGGTGGCCGCTCTCCTCGTGATCCTCGCTGTCGCCTACGTCCCGCTGGGCGACTACATGGCGCGGGTATACACCGGTGCTCGAGACCTCCGAGTCGAGCGCGTCCTGTACCGGATGGCGCGGGTCGACCCGCGTCGTCAGCAGACCTGGGTGGGTTATGCCCTTGCGGTGCTGGCCTTCTCGCTGATCTCGTTCCTCGTCGTCTACCTCCTGCAGCGTCTCCAGGGTGTCCTGCCCTGGTCCGATGGCAAGCCGGGTGTGTCGCCGTCGATGGCGTTCAACACCGCCATCTCCTTCGTGAGCAACACCAATTGGCAGTCTTTCTCGCCCGAACTGGTGATGAGCAACCTGACGCAGATGCTCGGGTTCGCCGTCCAGAACTTCGTCTCCGCAGCGGTGGGCATGGCGGTCGCGATGGCGGTCATCCGCGGCATCGTGAGTCGTCGCGGGACCGGCGAGATCGGGAACTTCTGGGTGGACCTGGTGCGTGGATCAATCCGAATCCTGCTGCCGCTCAGCCTGGTCCTCGCGACTCTGCTGATCACGCAGGGCCTGGTCCAGTCCTGGCACACCGGGTTCGGGTGGACCACCCTCGACGGTGCCGATGCGCGCAGCATGCTCGGTCCGTTCGCCTCGCAGGAGGCCATCAAGGAACTCGGCACCAACGGGGGCGGGACGCTGTCGGCGAACTCGGCACACCCGTTCTCGAACCCCACGCCGCTGTCGAACCTGCTGGAGATCACCGCACTCCTGCTGATCCCGGTCTGCCTGACGCGCACCTACGGGACCCTGGTCCGCGACCGGCGGCAGGGTCTGACACTGCTGGCCGTGATGGCCGCCATCTGGTCGCTGATGCTCACCCTCGTGTGGGTCTTCGAGAGCCGCACCGCAGGAAGCGCTTCCGCGGCCGCCGGGGCGATGCTGGAAGGCAAGGAGGTCCGGTTCGGGATCCCCGGATCGGCCCTGTTCGCGGTCTCGACCACCGGCACGTCGACCGGCGCGGTGAACTCCGCGCATGACAGTTTCTCGGCGGTCGGCGGCGGCGCCGTCCTGTGGAACATGCTCCTCGGCGAGGTCGCACCCGGCGGCGTCGGGTCGGGTCTGTACGGCATCCTCGTGATGGCGATGATCACCGTGTTCATCGGGGGGCTGCTCGTCGGACGCTCGCCGACCTTCCTCGGCAAACGCATCGGACAGCACGAGATCACCATGGCGGCACTGTATGTGCTGGTGATGCCTGCCCTCGTGCTGACCGGCACCGGGATCTCGATGATCCTGGGATCGACGACCGAGGCGCAGGGCAACAACGGGGACCCGGGGAGTCCGGGCTCGATCCACGGCTTCAGCGAAGTCCTGTATGCCTACGCCTCGGCGGCCAACAACAACGGCAGCGCCTTCGGTGGCCTCACGGCGACCGGTGACTGGTTCCAGGGCTCGCTCGGCATGGCCATGCTGCTCGGTCGGTTCCTGCCCATCGTGGTGGTGCTCGCGCTGGCCGGACTTCTCGCCCGGCAGATCCCGCGCGGCGGCGGCACCGCTGCACTTGCCGTCGCACCCGTCGCCGTCGCGGTGAACCGCGCGAGCGGATCGTCGACCGCGGTGATGCCCGGGCCGACCGAGATCGCTCCGGATGTCGGTGCGTCGGAGGCGCGCTCGACCCTGCCCACCTCCGGTCTCCTGTTCGGATTCCTGCTGGCCGCGACCATCGTGCTCGTCGCCGGACTCACCTTCTTCCCGGCCATGGCGCTGGGACCGATCGCCGAGGCACTCCTGTGACCACACAATTCGTCCCCACCGACGAACCCGCGACGCCGGGCGCCGAGAAGTCCGATGAACCGGCATCGCCACTGGTGTCGCGCGGCGCCTTCGACATCCGCTCGCTGGTGACGTCGATGCCACTCGCGCTACGGAAGCTCGCCCCGCGGGCCCAGGCCCGGAACCCGGTGATGTTCGTGGTGTTCCTCGGAGCCGTCGTCACCACCGTGCTCGCGGCGCTGCATCCGTCCTGGTTCAGCTGGACCGTCGCCGCCTGGCTGTGGTTCACCGTTCTGTTCGCCAACCTCGCCGAGGCCGTGGCCGAGGGTCGTGGTCGCGCGCAGGCCGACAGTCTTCGAAAGGTCAAGCGCGACACGATCGCCCGCAGACTGATCGACGGTGATGACGTTGCCGGGGTCGGGGCGACCGAGGAGATCTCCGGCAGCGACCTGCGGGTCGGCGACCTCGTCCTGGTCGAGGCGGGCGAGGTCATCGCCGGTGACGGCGACGTCGTCGACGGGATCGCCACCGTGGACGAGTCGGCGATCACCGGTGAGTCCGCGCCGGTCGTCCGTGAATCCGGTGGCGACCGGTCGGCGGTCACCGGTGGAACCGTGGTGCTCTCCGACCGCATCGTCGTCCGGATCACCACGGCACCCGGGGAGACCTTCGTCGACCGGATGATCGCCCTCGTCGAGGGTGCCGCCCGCAAGAAGACCCCCAACGAGATCGCGCTCGACATCCTGCTGACCAGCCTGACGGTGATCTTCCTGCTCGCGGTGGTCGCGGTCGCGCCGATGCAGGAGTACGCCGGGCAATCGCCCGATCCGGTGAAGCTGATCGCGCTGCTGGTCTGCCTCATCCCGACCACCATCGGCGCCCTGCTCAGTTCGATCGGGATCGCGGGCATGGATCGGCTGGTTCAGCGCAATGTCCTGGCCATGTCGGGACGCGCGGTCGAGGCTGCCGGTGACATCGACACGCTGCTGATGGACAAGACCGGGACGATCACCTACGGCAACCGCCGCGCCACCGACCTCAACCCGGCACCGGGAGTGTCCGTCGACGAACTGGCGCGTGTCGCCTGTCGGTGCAGCCTCGCCGACGACACACCCGAGGGCCGCAGCATCGTCGAACTCTGCCGGTCCGCGTACGGCGTCACGACGGACGGCGGGGCCGACACGACCATCCCGTTCACCGCGCAGACGCGGATGAGCGGCGTGGATTCCGACGACGGCGGTGCACTCGTCGAGTACCGCAAGGGCGCCGCCGATGCGGTCGCCCGATGGGTCGCCGCCGGCGAGGGCACCGTCGACGACACCGTCGCCGCCGATGTGGAGCGGGTCTCGTCGGCGGGCGGTACACCGCTCGTGGTCGGGGTTCGCACCCACGGGCAACCGGCCCGGGTCATGGGTGTGATCGCGTTGTCCGACGTGGTGAAACCGGGCATGACGGCACGGTTCGCGCAGCTGCGCGCGATGGGCATCCGCACCGTGATGGTGACCGGCGACAATCCGCTCACCGCCCGGGCGATCGCGACCGAGGCAGGCGTCGACGACTTCGTCGCCGAGGCCACCCCCGAACAGAAACTCGACCTCATCCGCGCCGAGCAGGCCGCCGGACGCCTGGTCGCGATGACCGGTGACGGCACCAACGACGCACCCGCGCTGGCACAGGCCGACGTCGGGCTGGCGATGAACACCGGGACGTCGGCGGCGAAGGAAGCCGGCAACATGGTGGACCTCGACTCCGACCCGACCAAACTCATCGAGGTGGTCGGTATCGGCAAGCAGTTGCTGATCACCCGGGGTGCGCTGACGACGTTCTCGCTCGCCAACGACCTCGCCAAGTACTTCGCGATCCTGCCCGCCATGTTCACCGCCGTCTATCCGCAGCTCGACGCCCTCAACATCATGGGTCTCCACTCGGCGCAGTCGGCGATCGTGTCCGCGGTGATCTTCAACGCGTTGATCATCGTGGCACTCATCCCGCTGTCGTTGCGCGGCGTGCGCTACCGGCCGGACACGGCGTCGAAGTTGTTGGGCCGCAATCTAGCTGTATACGGGGTCGGTGGGGTCGTCACGCCGTTCGTCGGCATCTGGCTGATCGACCTCGTCGTCCGTCTACTTCCGGGAATGGGATGACGTCATGAACACTGTCTGGTCCGGCTTCGTCCGGCAATGTGTCGCCGCCGCGGGAATGATCCTGGGTCTCACGCTGATCCTCGGCCTCGCCTATCCGGCTGCGGTGTGGGCGATCTCGCGGGTGAACACCGCAGGCGCGGAGGGGTCGCAGGTCTCCGACGCCGCGGGCTGCCCCGTCGGATCCACGCTGATCGGTCTCGATCCGCGGGTCGAACCGGGTGCGCCCGACCCGTACCTGCACGCCCGGGTCCTGGGGGCTGCCGGCGAGCCGATGGCGACCGGCGATCCGTCGGCGTCGGCGGCGACCAACCAGGGACCCAACAGCGAGGTCCTGCTGACCAACGTCGCCGCGCGACGTGCGCTGATCGCCGAACGGGAGGGGGTCGCACCGGCACAGGTCCCGGCCGACGCGGTGACCGGATCGGGCTCGGGACTCGATCCGCACATCAGTCCCGAATACGCCGGTCTGCAGGTCGCGAGGCTGGCCCGCGAGAACCGTCGCACACCCGCGGAGATCGAGGCAGTCATCGACGAGCACACCGAGGGCCGACAGTTCGGATTCCTCGGGCAACCACGCGTGAACGTCCTCGAGGTGAACCTCGCGCTGGGTCATGCGCCACCCGGCTGTCGCGCCCCGTGACCGACGTTAGACTCGGCCGATGACCTCACCGGCCGGACTCTCCGAGGGGCGGGGGACACTGCGGGTGTTCCTCGGCTGTGCACCCGGTGTCGGGAAGACCTACGAGATGCTCGCCCAGGCCCGAACCCTCGTCGACGAGGGGACGGATGTCGTGATCGGCATCGTCGAAACCCACGGCCGGGTGGCCACTGCCGCGCTTGCCGAGGGACTGGAGACCGTTCCGCGCATCAGCCGGTCGTACCGCGGGACGCCGCTGGAGGAGATGGATCTCGACGCGGTGCTGGGTCGCCGACCGCAGGTGGCACTCGTCGACGAGCTCGCGCACACGAATGTCCCCGGATCTCGAAATCGCAAGCGGTGGGCGGACATCGAGGAGTTGCTCGGTGCCGGCATCGATGTGTACTCGACGATCAACATCCAGCACCTGGCGAGCCTGAACGATGTCGTCGCCCAGATCACCGGAGTGGTGCAACGGGAGACCGTGCCCGACGACATCGTGCGCGGCGCCGACGAGATCGAACTCGTCGACATCGATCCGCAGGCGTTGCGGCAGCGCCTGTCCGCGGGCAAGGTCTACCCGGGCGGACGTGTCGAGGGTGCCCTGGCCAACTACTTCCGGCAGGGCAATCTCACCGCGCTCCGTGAACTCGCGCTGCTGTGGCTGGCCGACCAGGTCGACGACAAGCTCGCGGATTACCGTACGGCACATTCGATCACCGAGACGTGGGAAGCACGCGAGCGGGTCGTCGTAGCCGTCACCGGCGGCGCCGAGTCGCCGACGCTGCTCCGGCGGGCGAGTCGGATCGCATCGCGTTCGAGCGCGGAACTGCTGGCCGTCCACGTGGTCCGCGGCGACGGGCTGACCGGTGCGGGGATCGACCTCGCCGCGCTCAAGGAGCTCGCCGCGGGATTCGGGGCACGGATCCACACCGTCGTCGGCGACGACATCCCGAGCACGCTGCTGGAGTTCGCCCGCGGGGTCAACGCCACCCAGCTCGTTCTCGGGACGTCGCGGCGACCGAGGTGGCAGCGGATCTTCGACGAGGGTGTCGGGGCCGCCGTGGTCAGCGAGAGCGGCCGCATCGATGTGCACATGGTGACCCATGACGAGACGACCCGACGGTCCCGGCTCGACATCCGGGACACCCGCTTTCACCGGCCGTTGAGTTGGGTGTTCGCGGTCGTGGTCCCGGTCGGTCTCACCGGGCTGCTGCAGGCACTCGATCCGTGGTTGGGCTTCGCCAGCCAGTCGGCGCTGTACTTCGTTGCGGTGCTCGCGGTGTCGATGCTCGGCGGCATCCTGCCGGCTGCTCTGTCGGCAGTGATCTCGGGGCTGCTGCTGAACTTCTTCTTCACCGACCCGCGATTCACGTTCACGATCAGCCAGCCCGACAATCTGATCACCATCCTGGTCATGCTGGTGATCGCGATCGCGGTTGCCGCGCTGGTGGATTCGGCAACCGTCCGGCGCACGCAGGCGCAGGACGCCGCGCGCGAGGCCGAGTTGCTGGCGCTGTTCTCCAGCGTCGTGCTCGGCGGTGCCGACGTGCCGGTCCTGCTGGAACGATTCCGCGAGACCTACGACCAGTCGGCGGTGGCGGTCGTGCGGCGGACCTCACGCTCGACTCGCACGGTCGAGGCCGCGGTGGGCTCCTCGCCACCGGCGACACCCGAGGACGCCGACACGGTGTGCGTCGTGCCCGGCGAGACGTTCGAACTGCTCCTGCGTGGACCGAAACTCGGTGCGCGGGACCGCCGTGTACTCGCGGCGGTGGCCGGGCAGGCCGCGGGCGCGGTGCAGCGTCACGCCCTGGAAGCCGAGGCGGCGACGGCCGAGGCGCTCGCGCGCACCGACGAGTTGCGCCGAGCTCTGCTCTCGGCGGTCAGCCATGACCTCCGGACACCACTGGCCGCGGCGAAGGCCGCGGTGTCGAGCCTGCGCAGCGACGACGTCACCTTCAGCGCCGAGGACACCGCAGAACTGCTGGCCACCGTCGACGAGTCGGTCGACCACCTCACCTCGCTGGTGGGGAACCTGTTGGATTCCTCCCGGCTCGCCGCGGGCGCGGTCCGGCCGCACCGGCAGCGGACCTTCCTCCCCGAGGTCGTGCATCGCGCCGCCGCGGCGGTGGCCCGACTCGATCCGGAGCCCGCCCTGTCCTTCGACCTCGGGCACGCCTGGGCCTACACGGATCCCGGATTGCTCGAACGTGCGCTGGCGAACCTCATCGACAACGCGCGGCGCCACGCCGGCGGCCATGTGGAGGTCACCGCCGGGTTGACCGCGGCCGACCCGCCCCGATGTGTGATCCGCATCGTGGACCACGGACCGGGTCTCCCGGTCGAGGACCGCGACCGGGTCTTCGCGGCCTTCCATCAGGGAGGTGACACCAGCGGCGCGTCGTCGGGGGTGGGTCTGGGGTTGTCGGTGGCACGGGGATTCGTCACCGCGATCGGGGGAGTGCTCGGCATCGAGGACACGCCGGGTGGCGGTGCCACGATGGTCGTCGACCTGCCCGCGACCGACGACGACGCTCCCGTGGTGACGGGAGGGCCGGTCGGATGAGTCCGGAGAAATCGACGACCGACAAGACGAGGGTCCTGGTCGTCGACGACGAGCCGCAGTTGTTGCGGGCCTTGCGGATCAACCTCAACGCGCGCGGCTTCGCGGTGACGACCGCGGCCACCGGTGCCGCCGCGCTGACGGCGGCGGCGCGGGAGGACCCGCACGTGGTGGTGCTCGATCTGGGCCTGCCCGACATCGACGGCCTGACGGTCCTCGAGGGGTTGCGCGGGTGGACGACCGTTCCCGTCATCGTCCTGTCGGCGCGGACCGACGCCGCCGACAAGGTCGTCGCCCTGGACTCGGGGGCCGATGACTACGTGACCAAACCGTTTGGCATGGAGGAGTTCCTGGCCCGGTTGCGGGCCGCACTGCGGCGTGGCTCCGCGTCGAACGCGACGTCGGAGTCCCCGGTGGTGGACGCGGGCGCGTTCGTCGTCGACCTCGCCGCGAAACAGGTGACTCGCGGAGGAGTTCCGGTCCATCTCACGCCGACCGAGTGGGGCATCCTGGAACTGCTGGTACGTCACGAGGGAAAGCTGGTGTCGCAGAGCGACATCCTGACCTCGGTCTGGGGTCCAGGATATCTCGGGCAGAGCAACTATCTGCGCGTCTACCTGGCGAGCCTGCGGCGCAAACTCGAAGAGGATCCAGCACATCCCCGCCACCTCCTCACCGAGGCCGGGATGGGCTACCGATTCGTCCGGTCGGGGCCGGGATGATCGCCGCCTCCGACATCCCGGCCGGATTGTCGGATCAGGCCGAGTTGGGGCCGCTCTGGGCGGACTGGCTGCGACGCCTCCCGGTCACGATCTCGGGACTCCTCGACGAGTGGGCCCTGCGCCGCGACGGCGACGAGTTGTGGCACGGGTTCGAATCGCTCGTGGTCCCGGTGTTCGATCGCGAGGGTGCGCCGGCTGTCCTGAAGGTGGCGTTCGACGGAGACGACGAGGGCGCGCACGAGGCTCTGGGACTGCACCATTGGCACGGTCGTGGGGCGGTGCGAATGCTGCGCGCCGATCCCCGTCGCCGCGCGATCCTCCTCGAACGACTCACCCGACGCGACCTGACGACCGTCGACGACGACGAGGCCTGTCTGGTGGTCGCCGGTCTCTACGGCCGGTTGCACATCCCGGCGCCGGGCCGGCTCACGCCACTCACCGCGCATCTGGAGCGGTGGCTGGACGACCTGGCCGGCATCCCGCGCGACGCGCCGGTGCCGAGACGCTTTGTCGAGCAAGCGCTCTCCCTCGGCCGGGACTTCCTCGCCGACGCCGCCACCGTGGGCGTCATCGTGCACGGCGACCTCCACCACGAGAACGTCCTCGCCGATGCCGACGGCCGCTGGGTCGCCATCGATCCCAGCCCGATGTCGGGTGATGCACACTACGAACTCGCCCCCATGATGTGGAACCGTCTGGACACGCGCGCTTCCGACGTGCGATACGACATCCGCCGGCGCTTCTCCACGATCACCGACGCGGCGAACCTCGATCCGGATCGTGCGCGCGACTGGGTCATCGTGCGGATGATCCTCAACGCGCACTGGGCGATCGAGGATGCCGAACGTGCGTCGCGCGCACTGCGCCCGACCGACCGTGAGTGGATCACGACGTGCATCACGGTCGCGAAGGCAGTGCTGGATTGACGTGCGTCCGACCCCGTCGACTGGGTGTCGTGATTCGTCGACTGTGCGTCAGTTCTCGTCGACCGTGCGTCCGATTGTGTCGACTATGCGTCGGATCCCGTTGACTGTGCATTGTTGCGGCCTCCGGTTTCTTCGACAGTTCGCCTCCTGTGGGGTTGAACCGGCGCCCCTTCCGCTGGTTGAGCCCCCAACCCGTTGGTTGAGCCGGCCCCGAGCGGAGCGAGGCGCCGTGTCGAAACCACCTGGTGACCCGAGGAACTCAGCCACCCGCGAACCCGGCCAGAACCATACTGCAACTCGCAGAGTTCATTTCGTCGACGACGATCTCACCTGCGGTGGAGACTCTTTCGAAATTGTCGGTGGTCGGGTTTACATTGGTTGGTAACAGATCACGCGCGATCGGGGCGGGTGACGAAACAGGC
This sequence comes from Gordonia sp. McavH-238-E, assembly GCF_022348225.1. NCBI lineage: Bacteria > Bacillati > Actinomycetota > Actinomycetes > Mycobacteriales > Gordoniaceae > Gordonia > Gordonia sp. McavH-238-E. Next base: position 46,197 of record NZ_JAKRFE010000021.1, on the reverse strand, counting down.
GTCGGGGGGCGTGGTGAGGGTGTGGACCGATCTGCCGGGCGAGTTCGTCGCCGGGGTCGACCCTGCCTGCGCGGCCGAGACCGACATGGTCATGTTGATGGCCGGCCTCGACGCGTCACGACGCGGAGAGTCCTATCTCGCCTGGCATCGGTATCAGACGATCGCGGTGATGGTCGACCGCCTGGTCACCACCAGCGCGTCGGGATTCGTGATGGACGGCCACGCCGACTGCGCCGCGCGCATCGCCCGCCAGGCCGGGGTGTCGCGCCGGCATGCCGAAACCCTGATCGATGAGGCCATCGCGCTGCGTGACCGGTTGCCCGAGGTTGCCGACACGCTGCGTGACGGGGTCCTGTCGCAGTGGCAGATCCGGTTGATCATCTCCCGCACCGAGCTGATCCCCGCCGATGACCCGATCACCCCTGTCCTTGATGCCGAGATCGCCGATACTGTGCGGCGCCGTAAGGGTGTGTGGGATCGGGCGCGGTTACGCGACATGGTCGACCGCCTCGTTTTCCGGCACGATCCGGATGCGGTACGGCAACGCCGCAAAGACGCGATGGATCAACGGGGGGTGTGGACCCATGAACTGCCCGACGGCACCGCCGAACTCACCGCCGTGATGTCGGCGGAAAACGTGCGGATCTCGGCCAAAGCCGTCGCCATCCTCGCTGATGCCGTCTGTAAGCGAGATGGCCGCATTCAGGGGATACGACGATCCGATGCGATGTTCGCGCTGTTGACCCGCACGCCATTCGAGTGCCAGTGCGACGACGAACAACCGTGCACCGCACAGATCCCAGACCTACAGGATGTGCTCGACGCGGTGCGCGCTGAGGTCGTGATTCATGTGGTGACCGATGCCGCGACCCTCGCTGGGGCGCCAGGGGTGGGATTCCTCGACGAGCACGGCATCATCAGCGATGAACACGTCCGGGACCTCGCCGCCCGCCCCGACGCCACCCTCACCCCGGTGACCCCTGCCCGTACCGCACCCACCTATGTGGTCGGTACCGCCGACGATGACGCGCAGCGAACTGCCCATCGCCCCGCGCCGGCCGACACAATCGGTTCGAATGTCCACTGCGGCACTGATGTCGACGCAGCCGAATCCGGTGGCGTCGGCGGGACCGGTGGCCTCGCCTCGGCCGTTGCGGTGGTGTATCCGGCGACCCATCCTGGCAACGGGTACCGGCCGACCGCGTCGTGCGCTGATTTCGTTCGGGTGCGGGACGGCTATTGCACCGAGCCCGGCTGCACCCGTTCGGCGTTCGCCTGCGATCTCGACCATGTCACCGAGTACGACCACACCGATCCTGCCCGGGGTGGGGCGACGTCGAGTGAGAACCTCAACGCCAAATGCCGCCCTAGTCACCTGTTCAAGACCCACGGGGACTGGGTGGATGTGCAGTACCGCGACGAAGACGGACGCCTGGTCACCGACTACGAGACCCCCGAAGGGGTCACCCTTCCCGGGGACGCCGAAACCCTCGAAGACACCTTCCCCAATGTGCGTCGGATCCGGTTCGAACAAGCCGCCCAAGCCCCACCCACCCCACGGGTGATCACCTCCGACAACCCGGAGCGCACGCACAGCCGACTGGACGCCAAACTCGCCCGCCGGCGACAAGAACGCGCCTGCAACAAACGAGCCCGCGAAGAACTCGACCGCCTCGACCCACCACCCTTCTGACGATCTCATCCCTCGCGCGACGGGACCGGACCAGTGCATCCTGGTGTGCGGCATGTGGTGTCGCTGTGCTCCTCGCTGCTCAACCAGCGGGTGGGTCGGACGGAGAGGTGAACAGGCTCCCGAGGCCGGGCACCTCGACCGAGAGACCGGCGAGCCGGAGCCCCTCCCACGCGGTGACCTGGTTGGCCGTGAGCACGGGTTTGCCGACGTAGGTCTCGAGGTCGGTGATCCACATCGCGGTGTGTAATGCGGTGTCGGGAACCACGATCGCCTGTGCCGAATCGCAGTCGGCGGCCGCGAGCATCTCGAACAACCCGTCACCGTCGAATGTGCCTGCCTCGGTGGCGGTCCCGATGTCGTTGGCGCGCAGGGCAACAACCTCGACACCGGCGTCGGCGAGGAACCCGATGAACCGGGCGGCCAGCGGCTCCGGGTAGGTCGCGGCGATCGCGACCCGCGACAGGCCGAGATGCCTGCACGCCCCGGCGAACGCCAGCGATGTCGACGAGGCCGGACGGCCGGCCCGGTCGGCGACGTCGGCGGCCTGGCGTCGGGCGCCGTCGAAGCCGTAGACGAAACTGCCGGAGGTGCACGCCCACATGACCGCCGACGGATGGTGGTCCAGCGCTCGCCGAACGCCGTCGGCGAGGCGGTCCCGTTCGCCGACCGCTGCCATGGCCTCGACGGTGTGATCGTCGGAGTCCACCTCGGTGATGAGGACCGGCAATCGGACCCCGAGGGAGGGTGCCGCGGCACCGATGGCCGCCTCGATGAGTTCGTAGTCGTCCTCGGCGGCGTGGCCGGGATACAGCATGGCGACGGCAGTTGTCACGCCCACACCTCCAAGGTAGATTGTCAACAATCTACCAACTCTCCGAGGGGGCGCATGTCGGACGCCACGCGGTGGCTCAGCGCCACGGAACTGGCCGAGGCCTACCGTACCGGTGCGCTCACACCGGAGACGGTGGCGACGGACCTGCTCGACGCCATCGAGGACGTCGATCCGCCGATCAATGCGTTCTGCCTGGTCGACCGGGACCGGACGATGGCTGCGGCCGTGGAATCCACGGCGAGATTCGCGGCCGGGACGCCCATCGGTCCACTCGACGGAGTGCCCGTCTCGATCAAGGACCTCCTCCTCACCGCCGGATGGCCGACACTGCGCGGTTCGCTGATGGTCGAACCCGATCAGATGGTGTGGGACACCGACGCGCCGGCCGTTGCCCGTCTGCGTGAGGCCGGCGCGGTGTTACTCGGCAAGGTCACCACGCCGGAGTTCGGCTGGAAGGGCGTGACCGACAGTCCGCGGACCGGTGTCACCCGCAACCCGTGGGATACGACGCGGACACCGGGCGGGTCGAGCGGGGGCAGTGCCGCGGCCCTCGCCGCCGGTCTGGGGCCGCTGTCGGTCGGCACCGACGGTGGCGGTTCCATCCGTATACCGGCCGCCTACTGCGGCGTCGTCGGGTTCAAACCCACGATGGGACGGGTGCCGATGTATCCGCCGAGTCCGTTCGCGCCGGTGGCACACGTCGGCCCGATGACACGGACCGTGTCGGATTGTGCTGCGCTGCTGGATGTCCTGAGCGGATTCGACGCGCGCGACTGGTCCGCCCTGCCCCCGTCGTCGACGAGTATGGCCACGGCGGTCCACGAGGTTCGCGACCTCGCGGATCTCCGTGTCGGGTACAGCGCCGATCTCGGATTCGGCTCGAATGACCCAGGTGTCCAGGCGAATACCGATCGGGTCGCATCAGTCCTCGAGCAGCTCGGGGCGACGGTGGAGAAGGTCGATCTGGGCTGGGATGACCCCGCCTGGGCCTATCACGTCATCTGGTTCGCCGGTGCCGGCGTCGTCGTGCGGGGGCTCGGCCCGCATGCCGCCGAGCGGGTGGACCCGCTGCTGATCGAAGCGCTCGAGCGCCACCGCGACCTCAGCGCGGCCGATGTCGTCGGTGCCACCGCCCTGCGGATGGAGATGGGCACCCAGATGAGCCTTCTCCACCAGGAATTCGACGTCCTGCTGACCCCGTCGATGCCGACCGTCGCATTCGGGGCCGGTCGCACGGTTCCCGACGGGTCGGCATCTCCCGACTGGACCTCGTGGACCCCCTACACCTACCCGTTCAATCTCACCGGCCAACCGGCGATCTCCGTGCCGAGCGGATTCGCCGATGGTCTGCCGACCGGGGCGCAGTTCGTCGGCGCACGCCATCATGACGCAACCGTTCTGCGCGTCGCGGCGGCGTACGAGGCGGCCGCCGGCTTCACCATGTTGGGGGATCGGCCGTGACGGAGGAACAGCGGACGGGCGCACGGTCCCGAGATGACCGATTCATCACCGTGACACTGGAGAAGCGAGGCGTGCGCGCGGTGGCGCGGATGCTGGATGCCGAGGCGCCGCGCACCGCCGCCGCGGTCTGGGACGCACTGCCGCTGGGAGGGCAGGTTTTTCACGGCAAGTTCGCGCGCAACGAGATCTACACGCTGCTGCCGGCCTTCGCTCCGGCGGAACCGGGGATGGAGAACACCACCATCACCCCGATCCCGGGTGATCTGTGCTATTTCACTTTCGACGGGGTGCTCGAGAACCCGGCCTACGGCTATGACAGCGGATCGGCCCCCGCCGAGCATCGGCTGCTCATCGACCTCGCGGTGTTCTACGGCCGCAACAATCTGCTGGTCAACGGCGATGTGGGCTGGGTCCCGGGCAATGTGTTCGCGACCATCGTCGAGGGTCTCGACGAGTTCGCAGCTGCCTGCAACGACGTCTGGATGGGCGGCGCGCGCGGGGAAACACTGACTTATGCGCGCCATTCACGGTAAGAAAGAGGGGATGACGGTGACGATGAAGGTGGGGGCCGAGACTCCGGGTCCGGAGGATCCGGGAGTTGATCGAACCGTCGTTCACCAGCCAAAACGGAGCAAATCGCCACGTCGCCGGGTGTTGTCGCCGCTGGTTCAGGAATCGACACCGGCGATCATCGCGCGTAAGTTGCACGATGCGATCGCAAACGGGGACTTCGCACCCGGCTCGCAACTGACGGAGTCGGGGCTGGCGGCCGACCTGGGCGTCAGTCGTGGTCCCCTCCGCGAGGCCATGCAGCGTCTCACCGCCGAGGGGTTGCTGGTCAGCCACCGCAACCGCGGGCTGTTCGTGGTGTCGATGGAGGACGACGACATCCGGGACATGTACGTAGCGCGGACCGCCGTGGAACGTGCTGCCGCGCAGCAGGTGATTGCGCATCGCGAGCAGGAGGCGGTGCAGGCGCTGGGTGAGGCCGTCGACGCGATGCGTGACCACATCGGCGAGCCCAACGGCGCCGGGATGGCGGAGGCGGACATGGCTTTCCATCAGACCCTGGTGGAATACGCCGGAAGTCAGAGGCTTTCGCGCCTGCACGAGACGATTCTCGTGGAGACGCGAATGTGCCTGCGAGCCATGCGGGGAACGTATTCCTCGGGAAAGGATCGGATCGACGAACACCAGGCGTTGGTGGACGCCATCGCCGCGGGAGATGCCGTGGCGGCGGATGCTCTGATGATCGAGCACATGGCCGACGGGTTGCGTCGCCTGATCGGTGACGGCGAGGACGCCGCAAACCTTCAGGTGGCCAGGGGCTGATCGCCCGCGGCCGGAGAGCGCACAGTCGAGAACGTCGCTGAGTGCATCTCGTGGGTCCACCGAGCGCTGCACGACGAGCTCGACCCTCAGCGGCCCCACGAATCAGGAAGCGCAGATGAGCGACACGACGACAGCAGACACATACGAGCAGCTCGCACCGGACCCGAACTCTCCCGAGGGCAAGAAACTCCTCCGAAAGGCCATCGGCGCCTCGGCGATCGGCAACGCCACCGAGTGGTATGACTACGGCGTCTACGCCGCGGCCTCGGTCTATCTGACCCAGGCATTCTTCCCGGGCGATTTCGGAACCGTCGGCACCATGCTCGGTTTCGCGATCTCCTTCGTGCTGAGGCCCCTGGGCGGCATGGTCTGGGGACCCATCGGCGATCGTATCGGCCGCAAATCCGTTCTCGCGATGACCATCCTGCTCATCTCCGGCGCGACCGCGCTGATCGGTCTGCTGCCCACACACGCGTCCATCGGCTTCTGGGCGCCGGTCCTGCTGATCCTGCTCAGGGTGATCCAGGGCTTCTCCACCGGCGGTGAATACGGCGGTGCCGCAACGTTCATGGCCGAGTACGCGCCCGACAACAAGCGCGGCAAGTACGGATCGTTCCTCGAATTCGGAACGCTGGCCGGCTTCTGCGGCGGCACACTGTTCGTCCTGCTGTTGCAGCTGGCGCTGACCGACAGCCAGATGGACCAGTGGGGCTGGCGTATCCCGTTCCTGCTCGCTCTCCCGATGGGCCTGATCGGTCTCTACCTGCGGTCGCAGATGGAAGACACCCCCGTGTTCCAGGAACTGGAGCAGGACAACGAGATCAAGGGGTCGGCCTGGACCCGATTCAAGGACCTGCTGGTCAACTACCGGCGTCCGATCATCACGATGTTCGGTCTGGTGATCGCGCTGAACGTCGCCAACTACACCTTGCTGGCCTACCAGCCGACCTATCTGCAGAACACGATCGATCTGTCCGAGACCTCCGCCAGCGTCGTCAACCTCATCGGTCAGCTGGTCATGATGTTGCTGATCCCGTTCTTCGGATGGTGGTCGGATTCGACGGGCCGCAAACCGATGTGGTGGGGTTCGCTGATCGGCCTGTTCGTCCTCGCCTTGCCGCTCTATTGGCTGATGGGGCAGGGGTTCGCCTGGGCGATCGTGGCATTCGTCATCCTGGGCGTGCTCTACATACCGCAGCTCGCGACCATCTCGGCGACATTCCCGGCGATGTTCCCGACGCAGGTCCGGTACGCCGGTTTCGCGATCTCCTACAACGTCGCGACCGCCGCCTTCGGCGGCACAGCCCCGCTGGTCAACGATGCCGTCGTCGAGAGCACCGACTGGAACCTGTTCCCGGCGGTCTACATGATGGGCGCGTGTGCCATCGGCATGGTCGCCCTGTGCTTCCTGAAGGAGACCGCGGGCGCCTCGCTCCGCGGCACCGAGATCCCGAGCCTCGAGAACGATTTCACGTCCTTGCAGAAGCAGAAAGCGAACTAGCGGCCGAGCAGCCGCATCGCGGCGAGGGCGTACGCTCTCGCCGCGATGACCAGATCGGCGATGGCCACCGACTCGTCTGGCTGATGGGCGTCGGTGTTGATGTTGCCCGGACCGAGGACGATCGACGGGACGCCGAGGTCGCGGCTGACGAACCCGCCGTCACAGGCGGCGGTCCAGCCGCCGACCGACGTGTCGGCACCGGCATCGATGACCGCGCTGACGGCCGTGGTGACGAGCGGATGTGCGGCGTCGGTGGCGAAACCGGGCATCTCCATGGTCACCCGGACGTCTACGGTGATGCCGTCGGTGTCTATCCCCTTCTCGCGGATCGTGGTTCGGAGCATCTCGGCGATCCGATGCGGGTCCTCGTCGGGCATCAGTCGCCGGTCGATGCCCAGCGAACAACCCGGTGCGACCACCGAGATGCCCTGCCCGCCCGCGATCGTCCCGACATTCCAGGTGCCGTGGCCGAGCAGGTCGTCGGAGTTCCCGGCCAGTCGCGCGGCGTCGACGCGGATGATCTCGACGATGGCGGCTGCGGCGTCGATGGCGCTGCGTCCGTCCGCGGGGCGCCCGGAATGCGCGGCGCGTCCGGTCACCTCGATCTCGATGTACGACGCGCCGCGACAGCCGCGGACGACCTGCATGTCCGTGGGTTCGGCGACCACGCAACCGAGGAACTCATGATCGGCGGGACGGCTCACGAAGTCCCGCACCCCGATTCCGTGCTCCTCCTCGTCGACCGTGCACACCAGTCGGACCGGTCCGGCGAGGTCGGTGCCGACCTCAGGAGTCCGAGTCAGCGCGCTCATCGCCGCGACGACGGCGGCCAGTCCACCCTTCATGTCGGTGGCACCGCGACCGTAGATGCGGCCGTCGCGGATGCGGACCGTGTACGGGTCGGCCGACCAGTTGGGTCCGGCCGGGACCACGTCCGAATGACCGAGGAACATCAATCCCGGTGCTGTCCCGGCACCCACGGTGGCGACGAGATTGGGTCTCCCGGGGGCCACCTCATGCGTCGTGACCTCGAAACCGAGCGCGCGGCAGGCGTTGCCGAGCACCGCGACCGCGGCCGATTCGGTGCCTCCGGGATTTTCGCTGGGCGCCTCGACCAGGGCCGAGGTGAGCGAGGTGATGGCGGCCTCGTCGATGAAACCGAGTACTGCGGACTCGGCTGCGGTCAGGTCCTGTTCACCACTCACCCGGCCATCTTCTCAAGACTGGCCGTGAGACGTCGAACACCCTCGTCGATTCGCTCGGGCATGCTCGACGCGAAACACAGACGCATCGAATTGCGGAAGCGGCCGCCCGGTGACAGCGCGGGTCCGGGGATGAACGCGACCCCGTCGGCGAGGGCGACCTCGAAGAGTTCCCGCGTGTCGATCTCGGCGAACTCGTCGCGCAGCGTGACCCACAGGAAGAAGCCGCCCTCGGGATTCGTGGTCACCACCCGATCGCCCAGATGACGCCCGATGGCGTCGAGCATGGCGTTCTTGCGCTCCCGGTACAGCACCCGGATCCCGGCGAGGTGGTCCTCGAGACCGCCGCGTGCGATGTACTCCGCGACGATGTGCTGGTTGGGCACGTTGGTGCAGGTGTCCATCGCCTGCTTGCCGTTGATGAGCAGTTGACGCAGTGACGGATCGGCGTCGACCCAGCCGACCCGCCAGCCCGGGGCGAGGATCTTGGAGAAGGTGCGCACCGAGAAGATCAGCGGATCACCGGGACTCAGGGTCTGGAAGGTCGGGATGTCGGTGCCGGCGAACCGCAGCAACCCGTACGGGTCGTCGTCGATGATCACCGACCCCCAGGTGTGCGCCAGCCGCAGCAGCTCGCGGCGTCGTTCCTCGGACATGGTGACGCCGGACGGATTCTGGAACGTCGGGATGGTGTAGATCGCCTTGGGCGTCTGACGGGTACGAGCAACCAGCGCCTCCAACTGATCGACCTGCATGCCGTCGTCGTCGACGGGCACCTCGAGCAGTTGCGCGCCATACGACAGCGCGGTGGCGCTGCCGTTGGTGTACGTCGGGGACTCGACGACGACCAGGTCGCCGGGGTCGACGAACAGCTTGCAGGCGAGGTCGAGTCCTTGCATCCCCCCGGTGGTGATGACCAGCCGGTCCAGGGACGACGGATCGGGAGTCGTGGCCAGATAGTCGACGAGGAGCTGCAGCAGTCGGGGCTCGCCCTCCGTCGCCCCGTAGGTGAACGACGTGTTGTCCAGGATCTCCCCGGCGATCTGCCGGAACTCGTCGGCCGGCACGGCCTCGTCCGCCGGCGAACCCATCGCGAAACGCACGATGTCGTGGGACTGCGCGGCCAGCAGCGAGGTCGACGAGTCGATCATCGAACCGACGAGGTCCTTGGCGCGGCCCGCCAGCGGCAGTGTCGGCGCCGAATGTCGGTTCTGGTAGGCGGTTTCGGTTGTGGTCACTTTCTTCACCTCGTCTCGGCAGCCCTTCGTGGCTCGTCGCTTGCGCTCCTCGCACCTCAGGGATCGGGTGGTGTCATTTCTTGTTGACGTTGCTCATTTGTGGATCAGTTCGCGGGGGAAGTCGGTGAAGGTCTCCACACCGGTCGGGCTGACCCGGACCGACTCGGACAGTTCGAAACCGTAGTTGTCCATCCACATTCCGCAGACGATGTGGAAGGTCATGTTGGTCTCGAGCACCGACTCGTCCTCGCTGCGGATGCTGATGGTGCGCTCACCCCAGTCGGGCGGATAGCCGATCCCGATCGAATAACCCAGACGTGAGGGTTTCTCGAGGCCGTACTTCGCGAGCGTCCAGTTCCAGGTGGAGGCGAGTTCGCGGGTGGCCACGCCCGGTTTGATGGCCTCCAGCACGTTGTTCAACCCCTCGGCGGTTGCTTTGGCGACGTAGTCGAGGTCCTTGCTCGGGGTGCCCAGCGAAACCGTGCGGGCGAGCGGGCAGTGGTATCGGCTGTGCGCACCGGTCAATTCGATGACCACCGCCTCGTCTTCGGCGAAAGTTCCCTGATGCCAGGTGAGGTGGGGGGTGTCGGCCGCCGCGCCGGTGGGCATCATCGGGACGATCGCCGGGTAGTCGCCGCCGTACTCCGGGGTCCCGGTGATCTGCGCCTGCGAGATGGCCGCCGCCGCATCGCATTGCCGGACACCGATGTCGATGGTGTCGATGGCGGCGCGCATCGCCTTCGAGCAGACCATGCCCGCCTGGCGCATGAGCTGCACCTCGGCTTCGGACTTGACCGATCGTACCCAGTTGACGAGTTCGAAGTTGTCGACGAGCTTCCACTCCGGGATCGCGTTGAACAGCGCGCGGTAGGCCTTGGGCGAGAAGAAGTGCGAGTCCATCTCCAGGCCCACCGACCCGGTGTTGGACGCCGGGGCGATGAGGTGACGCTGACGCAACGACCAGGCGACCCAGTCGAACGGGTGCAGGTGCGGCCGGTGGACGTAGCTCTCCGGATAGCCGACGATCTGGTCGGCGGACAACCACGTCGTGCGGTGTGCGCCATGCGCATCCATTTCGCGGGCGTAGAAGACCATCTCGCCGTCGATCGGCACGAACAGCATCTGCGGGGTGTAGAACGACCAGGCGTTGTACCCGATCAGATAGAAGATGTTGGCCGGATCGGTGACGATGATCGCCGACAGACCCTGTCGGTCCATGAGCTCACGGACTCGGGTCAGGCGCTGTTCGTACTCGCTGTCGCTGAAGAGCTGAGCCCCCAGGTACATGGTCTTCGCGCTCCTGTCTGACCGGGACTGGTTCCGGGAAGTGTTGTCAGCGACGGGGAATCGGCGTGGCCGTGTATTTCACGTCGAGGAACTCCTCGATGCCCACGCGTCCGCCTTCGCGGCCGAGTCCGGACTCCTTGACACCCCCGAACGGGGCTGCCGGATTGGACACGGCGCCGGTGTTGACCCCGACCATACCGGTTTCCAGCGCAGCCGACAGTCTGGCGCAGCGGTCGACGTCCTGGCTGAACAGATAGCCGACCAGCCCCCAGGGGGTGTCGTTGGCCAGCGCGAGGACCTCGTCGTCGGCCGCGGGATCGCCCGGGTCGTCGGCGTCGCCGAACGGGATGATCGCGGCGACGGGTCCGAAGATCTCGGTGCGCGTGAGATCCGCGTCGAGCCCGACGCCGGTCAGGACGGTCGGCGGATAGAAGAAGCCCGGGCCGGCCGGGTTCTCGCCCCCGCAGACGACCGAGGCGCCCTTCGCCACGGCGTCGGACACCAGTGCCGAGACCTTCTCGACGGCTCTCGATTCGACGAGAGGCCCGACCTGGACGCCCTCGGCCGCACCATCACCCACCCGCAGCGCGGACATCTTCGCGGCGAAGGAATCGGTGAACTCGTCGATCACGCTGCGGTGCACGAAGACCCGATTGGCGGCCGTGCACGCCTGGCCGATGTTGCGCATCTTGGCGAACATGAGTCCGTCGACGGCTCGCGAGATGTCCGCGTCGGCGCACACGATGAACGGCGCGTTGCCGCCCAGTTCCATCGACGTTCGCATGACCGTCCCCGCAGCCTGGCGCAGGAGGAGTTTCCCCACCTCGGTCGACCCGGTGAAGCTGATCTTGCGGGCGAGTCCGCTCTCCATCCACTCGGTGACGACGGTCGACGGGTCGCTGGTGGTGACGACGTTCAGCACCCCCGACGGCAGACCCGCCTCGACGAGGATGTCGGCCAGCAACAGCGTGGTGAGTGGGGTCAACTCGGCCGGTTTGAGAACCATGGTGCAACCGGCCGCGACCGCAGGCCCTATCTTGCGGGTTCCCATGGCCAGCGGGAAGTTCCACGGCGTGATGAGGATGCACGGCCCCACCGGCTGCCTGGTCACCACGATCCGGTGCGATCCGTCGCCGGTGGTGGTGGAGTCGCCGCCGATGCGGACCGCCTCCTCGGCGAACCAGCGGAAGAACTCGGCGCCGTAGGCGACCTCGCCCTTGGCCTCGGCGAGGGGTTTGCCCATCTCGGCGGTCATCACCGCGGCGATCTCGTCCACCCGCGCCATGATCAACTGATGTGCGCGGTAGAGGATCTCGCTGCGGTGGCGGGGCGAGGTCGCGGCCCAGTCGGCCTGATGTGCCGCCGCGGTCTCGAGTGCGCGCCGGGCGTCGGTGACGTCGGCGTCGGCCACTCGGGCGAGTACGTCGCCGGTGGCCGGGTTGACCACGTCGAATCGCTGACCCGAGGCGGCCGGGGTCCATGTTCCGTCGATGAACAGATCGGTGCTGACGCGCGACACGACATCGGGTGCGGAGTGGGGGGTTGCGGTCACTGAGCCGGTCACGGTCGTACTCCTCGGAGGTCGGTGGCTGTGTCGGGTGCTGAGGTGAGCAATTCGGCGAGATGGACTCCGCGGACACGGCCGGGGGAGAGGCCGTCGTCCACGGTCGCGAGGTGTTCGACGGCCATCGCGCAGCTGAAACCGTCGGTGATCACCGGCCGGTCGGGTGCTTTCCGCAGGGCCGGAGCCAGACTGTTCTCGGCGACGGCCATGCTGACCTCGTAGTGCCCTCTCTCGAAGCCGAAGTTGCCGGCGACACCGCAGCATCCGTCTGCGGTGTGCACGGTTATTCCGAGCGCCTCGAGAGCGGCGACGCCCACCCGGGCGCCGAACACCGAGTACTCGTGGCAGTGGGTCTGCACCGTCACCTCATCGGGTAGGGGCGGTGGTCGCCACCCCGCGTCGAGCAGTGCGGGAAGGTGGGCGGCGAAACTCCGGACGCGTGCTGCGACGCGACGTGCGGCCTCGGTCGGGACGAGTTCGGGCAGATCCTTCGCCAGGGCCGCGGCGCAACTGGGTTCGACCACCACGATCGGCCGGTCCGTCCCGTCGTCGAGATCGGCGACGGTGCGACGCAGCACCTTTCGGGCCCGATTCAGCTGTCCCGTCGAGATCCATGTGAGACCGCAACAGTTGTCGGCCGTACAGCCGACGGAATCCGACGCACGGTCGACGGGGTGGGCGGCTCGGAGGATCTCGGCCACGGCGGTGGCGACGTGCGGCCGGAAGGCGCGGGTGAAGGAGTCGACGAACAACACGACCGTGGAACTCGCGTCGACCGGGGAGAGCGCCCCGAGGTGGGTGCGCCGCGCCCGTCGGGTGGCGAACGCGGGCACCGTGCGCCGGGGGTCGAGTCCGCCTGCGCGCGCGGCGAGACCGCTGAGCCGGGATCGCAGTGCGCGGTTGAGGACCGGTGCCGTGAGCCCGGCCGCCGACAACCACGCGGGCATCCAGCCGAGGGAGTAGTGCGACAGCGGCCGGAGCCGGCGCCGATAGTGGTGATGGAGGAACTCGGACTTGTAGGTGGCCATGTCGACGCCGGTCGGGCAGTCGGTGGAACAGGCCTTGCAGGACAGGCACAGGTCCAGGGCCTCGGCGACATCGGTCGACCGCCAGCCCTCGTCGACGCTCGGCGCGGTGCGGACCATGTCCTGCAACACGCGCGCCCGGCCGCGGGTCGAGTCCTTCTCGTCGCGAGTGGCCTTGTAGCTCGGGCACATCACCCCGCCGGAATCCGCACGGCACCTCCCCACGCCGATGCATCCCTGTACGGCGTGCACGAACGGGTCGAGCAGGGGGAGTTCGGGGCCGAGATCGAAAGCCGTGGGCCAGCTCCGGCGCGGCACCTCGGCGAGAGCCAGGTCGGTGGTGATCGGGGGCGGGTCGACGATGCTGCCCGGGTTGAGGATTCCGTGCGGGTCCCAGATCGACTTGAACCGGGCGAAGGCCGACATCATCGCCGGGGTGTACATGACGGGCAGCAGCGCCGATCGGGCCCGCCCGTCACCGTGCTCGCCGGACAGCGAACCGCCGTGGCGCACCACGAGTTCGGCGGCTTCGGCGCAGAAGCGTGCCATCACCGCACGACCCTCGGGGGAGCGCAGGTCGAATGTGATCCGCACGTGCATGCAACCGGCGCCGAAGTGCCCGTACATGACGCCGGTGAGGCCGTGCCGGTCGAGCAGTTCGGCGAAGTCGTCGAGGTAGTCGGCGAGTCGTTCGGGTGCGACGGCGGCGTCCTCCCAGCCCGGCCAGGATTCGTAACCGTCGCCGATGCTCTCGTCATCGGGATCGGCGAGGCGCGACGACAGCCCCGCGCCGTCCTCGCGAACCCGCCAGAGTGCCTTGCGGCGGGCCGGGTCGTCGACAACCGTGGCGTCGATCATCCGACCCTGCGCGCGCAGGTGATCCAGAAGGCGTTTGGCGGTCGCGGGCACGTCGGCCTCCGACTGCGCGGTGGCACTGTGGTCGTCGAGATCGATGAAGAGCCATGCGGATCCGTCGGGCAGACCGGCGACAGACTCGAGGCCACGTCGCGCCGCCATCGTCGCGACGATCTTACGGTCGATGCCCTCGATGGCCGACGGCGCGAACGGGAGGATCGCCGGGACGTCCCGGGCGGCGTCGGCGGGGGAGCGGTAGCCCACGCACAGCAGGAGTTGCGAGGTCGGGACCGGCACGAGCGTCACGGTCGCCGACACGACGATCGCGCAGGTTCCCTCGCTGCCGACGAGGGTGCGCGCCACGTCGAACCCGTTCTCCGGCAGCAGCTTCGCGAGATGATAACCGGAGACCTGTCGCGGAATGGTCTCGAGCTGGGTGCGCAGGATCGCCAGGTTCGCGGCGGCCAGGTCACGCAGCGACCCGGTGATCTCGGCCGCTCGCGCCCCCGCCGCGGCGTCGGCGGGATCGGTGGCCCGCAGGCCGTCGCGGGTTGCGGTGAGCAGCAACCCCTCTGCTGTGACGAGATGGAGCTCGACGATGTGATCGCTGGTGCGGCCGTGTCGGACCGAGTGATTGCCGCAGGCGTCGTTGCCGATCGCGCCGCCCAGCGTCGCGCGCGACGCCGACGACGGGTCCGGCGCGAACGTGAGCGTACCGCCGGTGGCGGCTCGTGCCTCGGCGGCGAGGGTGGTCAGTACGATCCCCGCGCCGGCGACCGCGGTCGCGGAGTCGGCGTCGACGGACAGGGCGCCATTGAGATGCCGGGACAGGTCGATCACCACTCCGGGCCCGATCGCGTTGCCGCCCATCGAGGTCCCGCCGCCGCGGGGGACCACCGGGATCCGGCGCTCATGGCACCATCCGACCACGGTGGCCACGTCTCGCGCTGTGCGCGGGAACGTGACCGCCAGCGGCGGTACCCGGTAATTGGAAGCGTCGTAGGAGTATTCGGCGAGGCGACGCGTCGAGGAGTCCGCGTCGACACCGAGTTCGGCGAGTTCGGCTGCGATGTCCACCCGTGGCATGTGTGACCGAGCTGTCGGTCTAACCGAGTGCCGCGGCGAGGGCGGCACCGAAACGGGCCACACCGAGGTCGATCTCCTCGGCGGTGACCACGAGGGCGGGAATGAGTCGCACGACGTTGGCCGCCGGACCGCACGTGAGCGAGAGCAACCCCTGGGCGGTGGTGGCCTGCTGCACGGCGAGCGCGGCCGCCGCGTCGGGCGCGGTGTTCCCGGTGGCGTCGGTGGCGATGAACTCGATGCCGGCCATCAGTCCCAGGCCGCGGACGTCCCCGACGCCGGGGAAGGCGGCGCACACCTGCCGCAGGCCGGCGAGTAGCTGTTCACCGCGCACGCGGGCGTTCTCGACGAGGCCCTCGGACTCGATCACGTCGAGCGTGGCGATCGCGGCGGCCGCCGCCACGGCGTTGCCTCCGTATGTACCGCCCTGCGAGCCGGGCCAGGCCTTGCTCATCAACTCCGTCGGTGCCGCGATCGCCGAGATCGGGAATCCCGATGCCAGGCCCTTGGCGGTGATCAGGATGTCGGGTGTCAGGCCCGCCGCGTGCTGGTGACCCCAGAACTTGCCGGTGCGGCCGAATCCCGCCTGCACCTCGTCGAGGACGAGGAGGATGCCATGGCGGTCGGCGCGCTCCCGCAGACCCTGGAGGAAGCGCGGCGGGGTGGGCAGGTATCCACCGTCGCCGAGAACCGGTTCGATGAGGAAGGCGGCCGTGTCATTGGGCGCGACCCGCGACTGCAGCAGATAGTCGAGCTCGCGCAGCGCGAAATCGACGGCGGTGTCGGTGTCCCAGCCGTAGCGGTAGGCGTACGGGAACGGTGCCATGTGCACGCCGCTCATCAGCGGGGAGAAGCCTGCGGAGAAACGCGTCCCGGCGGTCGTCAGGCTGGCCGCCGCGACGGTACGGCCGTGGAAACCACCCTGGAACACGATGATGTTGGGTTTCGCGGTGGCCATCCGTGCCAGGCGGACGGCGGCTTCGACGGCCTCGGAACCGGAGTTCGCATAGAAGACCGAGTCGAGTCCGGCGGGCAGCACCGACCCGAGGCGCGCGGTGAGCTCGAGGAGCGGGGTGTGCATCACGGTGGTGTACTGCGCGTGGATGACCTTGGCGCACTGTGCCTGCGCGGCCGCGACGACGTGCGGGTGGCAGTGTCCGGTGCTGGTCACGCCGATACCGGTGGTGAAGTCGAGATAGTCGCGACCGTCGGTGCCCCTTATCCACGAGCCCGCCGCGGTGTCGACGACCACGGGGGTCGCCTGCTTCAGCGCCGGGCTCAGCGACGCGGTCTGGCCGGAGCGGATCGGGGAGTCAACACTGGCGGTCATGGGTACACGGTGACGCTCGATCGTACGATTGTCAACAATTGGACATCAGTGCTGGTCATCAAGTGTGTCGAGGGCGGCGCTGAGGTCATGTAGCGCGTGCAGGGCCTGTTCCCACCGCGCGGGGTCGAGGACGGTCGCCAAACGATCGGCCGCCTCGCGGTGCCCGGGGTTGATCGCCCGCACGGCGGCGAGTCCCGCTGCCGTGGGCGCGACGAGCTTGGCCCGGCGGTGGGCCGGATTGTCCCGGTATTCGGCCAGTCCGTCGGCGACGAGGAGGTCGGCGGTGCGCTGGACGCTCTGCCGCGTGATCCCCATCGCCCGTGCGATGCCCGCGACCGGTAGCGGCTCGTCGAGGACCGCGCCGAGCACCTGCCATCGGGTGGCGGTCAGCTCGGCGGGGGCGGCGAGGCGCTCGGCGAGGGCGAGGAACTGGCCGTTGAGGCGAAACGCGGTCAGTGCCGAGGCCGACAGCAGGTCCTGATGGTCTCTCACTGCTCGCCGGCCAGGGCGTAGAAGCCGCTGGGGTCCTGATGGCCGTAGAGCTGATACCAGGCGTCGAGAACCGGCGGTGTGTAGAGACCGAGCAGCGCGAAGACCTCGCGGGCGAAGTCGACGGGCGCGATCGCCGCGGCGGTGATCACCCCGCGATCGGTGACGGCGGGAGCGTCGACGTAGTGCGCGGCGCCCGCATATCCCGTGGGTGTGAGCTGCTCGGGCGCATTGCTGGTGTGGCGGCGGTCGTCGAGCAGGCCGGCGCGCGCGAGCCCCAGTGTCGCGCCGCAGATCCCGGCGACCGGTGTCCCGGCGTCCGCCCACCGCCGGGCCGCGTCGACGAAGGCGTCGTTGGACTCCCAGATCTGGGCGCCGGGCAGCACCAGCATCGCGCTGTCCTCGGGTCCAATGGCGTCGAGGGTGGTGTCGGGCACCATCGTGACCCCGCCGATCGTGCGGATCGGCTCGGCGGACGCGCCGACGGTCACGATCCGGAACGATCCGGGTTCGGCCTGGTAGTCGGGGTTGTTGATGCCCGCTGCGACATAGCCGAACTCCCAGTCCGCGAGCGTCGGATACAGGGCGAGATGAACGGTTCTCATGAGGCCTCCTCGTGAACGACAATGACAGCATCCTGTCATATATGACAGGATGCTGTCAATCGTCCGAGGTGTGCGTCAGTTGCGCAGGCGCTGCCCGCGCGAGGGTCGGCCGACGAGGGCAGGGGCCGTCTCCCGGATGACCATCAGGCAGCAGAGGCTGATCGCCATCAGGACCGCCGCATAGATCCCGACGGGAATCACGCTGCCGGTGGCACTGACGATCCGGTTCGCGATCATCGGGGCCAGCCCGCCGCCCAGCACCGCGCCGACCTGGAAGCCGATCCCGATGCCGCTGTAGCGCTGCGTGATCGGGAACAGCTCCGCGAAGGTCGTGAGCATCGGACCGTAGACGAAGCCGGTCAGGGCGAAGCCGATCGAGATGACCGTGATGCAGGCGGTCAGCGACCCGGATGCGGTGACCCAGAACAGGATCGGCGCGAACAGCAGTGAGGTGATCATGCCGAATCCGATCACCGTCTTGCGGCCCAGCCGGTCGGACAGGTAACTGCCGAGCACGACGGTCGCGGCATGACAGGCGAGCGCCAGCGTGCTGCCGAGGACCACCGGCGACCGCTCGAAGCCGCGTCCCGGATCGGTCTCGGTCAGGAAGGAGAGCATGAACGTGAACAACAGGAAGGCGTAACAGTTCTGCCCGACGTTGATCCCGGCGGCCAGGGCGACACGACGCCAGTTCTGCCGGAGCACGGCGAAGGCCGGCGGTGAGCTCTCCTCGGCCTGCTGGGACGCGACGAAGTCCGGTGTCTCGCTCACCCTCGATCGCGTCCACACCCCGATCGCCAGCACGACTCCGCCGATGAGGAAGGGGATGCGCCAGCCCCAGGCCAGGACCTGCTCCATCGGCATCAGCAGCACGAGTGCGAACGACAGGTTGGCCAGGATGCCGCCGACCGGCGAGCCCAGGGTGACGAAGCAGCCGTACAGGCCACGCCGGTGCGCCGGCGCGTGTTCGGCGGCGAGCAGGGCGGCGCCGCCGATCTCACCGCCTCGCGAGATGCCGTGCACCATGCGGAGGAAGACCAGGATGATCGGTGCCACGATCCCGATGGCCTGGTAGTCGGGGAGGATGCCCATCGCCAGCGTCGACCCGCCCATGAGCAGGAAGGCTGCGGTCAGCGCCTTGCGTCGACCGAATTTGTCCCCGAAGTGTCCGAAGATCAGGGCGCCGATCGGCGCCATCACGAAACCGACAGCGAAGGTCGCGAATCCGAGGAAGGTGCCGAACCAGGGATCGTCGACGTTGAAGAAGATCTTGTTGAAGACCAGCGCCGTCGCGGTGCCGTAGATCGCGAAGTCGTAGAACTCCATGATCGTGCCGACGCCGGATGCGACGGCGACGCGGGTGGTCCGTTCCCGCCGGGGCTGCTCGGTGCTCGGTGCCGTCGGGTCGGGCGGTGCAGAATTGTCGAGAGTTACCACGGATCACTCCTCATCGGTGGGCGAACGGACCGTCGAGGCCGGCGTTCGTTGGCTGTACTCGTGGATGGATCGATTGTGTCGAACCCGCGCGACGCGGGGAATCGGGAAAAGCTTTACAACGCCGAGCTATTGGACGCGTTCGAGCGCGTTTCACCGCGCCACCGGGTCCGGCCCGGTGGCGGGGTGCGGGGATCGCCCGAGACGTCAGTCGGCCGTGCTGAACTCCTCATGGCGGGCGAGGCGTCCGACCGCGTCGAGGACACGGGCGAAATCGGCGATGCGCTGTGCCCGATAGTCGTCGACGGTCGACGGGTCGAACTCGTAAAAGCCTGCGCCGTCCGAGATCCCGCGGCGCCCGGACGTCATGTTCGTCTCGACCAGAGGCGCGGGTGCGAACCTCTCGCCGAGTTCGCGGCTCAGGTAGTTCGACGCGTGGAAGAGCGTGTCGCAGCCGCCCCAGTCGATGAACTCGAGCAGGCCGAGAACCGCGAAGCGCGAACCGAATCCGATGCGGACCGCGGTGTCGATGTCCTCGGCGCTGGCCACGCCCTCGGCCACCATGCGTGCGGCCTCGTTCATCACCAGCGCCTGGAGCCGGGGCACGATGTATCCGGGCGACGGCGCGCACACCACGGGCACCTTGCCGACCGCGAGCAGCAGCTCGCGGGTGGCGTCGACGGCCCCGGGACCCGTCGCCGTGCCGGGCGCCACCTCGACGAGCGGCATGAGATCGGCCGGATTCAGCCAGTGCGCGTTCAGGAAACGCGCCGGCGCCGACAATGCGCCGGCGAGTTCGTCGACGAGGAAGCTCGACGTGGTCGACGCGATGGGGACGGTGTCGCCGACCATCGCCTCGATCCACGCGAGCGCATCGCGTTTGATCCCGGCGACCTCCGGCACGGCTTCGAAGACGAGATCCGCCGCGGCCATCGGGGTGAGGGCGTCGACCTCGCCGACGACCGTCACCAGCGCGGCGACATCCTCGAGGTCCTCGACCGCGAGCAGGCCGAGCGTGACCTTGTGCGCCAGTGCCTGTCGGATCGACGCACGGACTCCCTCGAGGTAGGCCGCGGCGTCGGCGCCGCGGTCACGGAGGTCGACGACCGACACCGCGACGTTCCCGAAGGCCAGTGCCGCGGCGATGCCCTGGCCCATCCGGCCGGCGCCGACCACGGCGACGTGACGGCCCGTCACCGCGCCGGTCCGTCGTGGAGCAGTGCCCGCATGCCGGACGGGTCGAGTTCGGCCAACCCCAGGCTCTCCAGGGTCCGCCCGCCGGTCGCGGCGGGACGGCCGGTGACCGCGCCGGCCAGGGCGAGCAGACCGTCGGCCACCGGAGACGGCACCGACGCCCACCGCGCCACGGAACTCAGCAGCGCCAGCCCGATCTCGACGTCCTCGACCATGTAGCGGTGGGTGTGCAGGTCGATGTTCTCGCGCCAGTCGCCGCTGTCGGTGAGCTTCTCGTGGGCGGCGTTGCCGTACATCCACTCGTCGCCGTCGGCGGTGTAGTGGTCGGCGAGCGGGAAATGCGGTGCGGCATAGCCGAGCGCCTCGCGGACCGCGATGCGCTCGGCATCGAGCGCCGAGGTGACCCGCCGGATGGAGTCCTGGGTGCCCTCGTTGTGGATGTCCCACGACGGGAAGTGTTCCAGCGGACCGGCATTCATCAGGATGAGTGGCGGGTGGATGATCGGTCCGGCGTTCATCAGCGCGCCGCTGAGGGCGTCCTCGACGCGTTCGACGGCGGGGTAGACCTCGCCGAGGACCGCCAGCGCCCGGTCGGTGTGCCGCGCCGGGAAGACGCCGGTGGGCAGACGCGTGGCGTATCCGCTGACCACGACGCGGGTGTCGCCGTGCTTGCGTGCGAGGTAGGGCAGGGTCCCGGTTTCGGCGAACGCGACGTCGGCGGGGTTGCCCGCGGCGCGTACCGCCTGCGCGAAGACGATGGATCCGAAGCTGCCCGGCGGCAGATAGACGACCTGACCGTCGCGCAGATGCGGGGCGAGTTGCCGGGCGAGCGACTCGTGGGCGAACGCGGGAACCGGCGCGACGATGACCTCGGCGGTGGACACCGCCTCGGCGAGGTCGGTGACGATCGAGATGCCCCTGCCGTCACCGTTGTCGACGGTGATCTGCCTGCTGCCGCGATGGTCGTCGAGGTCGAGGGTTCCGCGCTCGACCAGCGACGAGAACGCCGCGCCGTCCCGCCGCCACCAGGTGACATGGTGGTCCTTCTCGCTGAGCTCGGCCGCGGCCGCATAAGAGCCGTGACCTCCGCCGATGATGCAGACCTTCACGAATCGTCCTCCTCGATCTCGGGCCGCCCGTGCGGCCACTGGGGTGTTGGGAGGAAACGTAGGAGCGCTGCCGCGGACTGTCCCGGCGTCTGCCGAAGACGAAAAAAGTTCACCTCGTGATGCAGGATTGTTGCGTGCCGGACGACCTCGATTATCAGATCGTTCACGCCCTGCAGGTCGCGCCGAGGGCGCCGTGGGGCGTCGTCGGCGACGTCGTGGGCGTGAGCGCGGCGACCGCGGCCCGCCGCTGGGAGCGGCTCGTCGACAGCGGTCTCGCCTGGATCGTCACCTATCCCGGGGCCGCGTACCTGAACACCCGCTGCAGCGCGTTCGTCGAGGTCCAGGCGTCGTCGCGGCGGGAGGCGCTCGTCGAGCGACTCGCGGGGGACCGACACGTGGCCACGATCCAGCGCACCGCAGGCGACGGCGACCTGCTGCTGACCGTGATGGTGCCCGACCTCGGCTTCCTCGGCGACTGGGTACAGCGCCTCGCCGAGACCAAGGGCGTCGCCCGGACCCGGACGAGGCTGGTGATGCGGGTCTTCGGCGAGAGCGAACGCTGGCGGGTGCACACGCTGTCCGACGCGGACGAATCGGTGCTCGTCGAGCACCGTCCCGAGCACCGCCCGCTGGCGCACGAACCCGACGAGATGGATCTGCGGCTCATCGCCGCACTGGCCGAGGACGGCCGACGCTCGGCGGTCGATCTGGCGGCCGCGAGCGGCCTGAGCGCACCGACCGTCCGACGCCGACTGACCGCACTCGTCGCCGAACGCGTCCTGTCGATCAGATGCGAGGTGGCCCATGTCATCAGCGGATGGCCCGTCACGGCGAACGTGTGGGCACGCGCGTCGTCGAGGTCGATCTCGGCGCTCGTCGACGCGCTCGACGAACTGCCCCAGGTGCGTGTCTGCTGCGAGGTCACGGGCACCGCGAACATCCTGATGGGCGTCTGGTTGCACACCGTCGGCGAACTGTCCGAGTTCGAGCAGCAGCTCGAGAGCCGGGTGCCGGGGCTCGTCGTCGCCGACCGTTCGGTCACCCTGGAGACCCCGAAGCGGCTGGGAACACTGCTGGACCGGTCGGGCTGCCGCACGGGCTCGGTTCCGGTGGTGCTGTGAGATGACCACGTCGACCTCGCTGCGCTTCGCCCTGTTGATCACCGCGGCCTGTGGCTTCCTCGACAGCTACACGTACCTGTCCCGGGGCGGGGTGTTCGCCAATGCCCAGACCGGAAACGTCATCCTCCTCGCGCTGAATCTGTCGGAGCGGCAATGGCATCAGGCGTCCGGTCATCTGTGGCCGATCCTCGCCTTTCTCGTCGGCGTCGTGCTCGCGGTGCACGTGAAGGCCGGCCGGCTCGACCGCCTGCTCGTCTATCCGATCCGGGTGACGATGGCGCTGCAGGTGGCGATCCTCGTGGTGATCGGCTTCGTCCCCACCTCTGTGCCGCATTCGTTCGTCACCATCCCCATCTCGTTCATCACGGCGATGCAGATCGAGTTGTTCCGCAACATCGGCGATCTCAACTACATCGCGGTGGCCACGACCGGGAATCTCATGCGGCTCGTGGAGGCCGGCTACGGGGTGGCCGTCGACCGGTCGCCGGATGCGCGCAAGGCCCTCGCGGTCTACGGCCGCCTGGTGGGGGCGTTCGCGGGTGGCGCACTCGTCGGGGCGGTCTGCACCCAACTGTTGGGCGGTCGCGCCGCCTGGGTGCCCGCCGGTTTCCTCGCGGTGACGCTGCTGCTCTTCGTGATCGACGAACACACCGACCCGTCACCTACGGTGGGGTCATGACCCCGCATGCGCCCGTGGTTGCCCTGTTGATCTCTCCCGATGCCCCTCTGCCGGGGAACCTCGCCGAGATCGAGGAGCTCGCGACGGTACGGCTCTGCACCGCTGACGATCTGGGCTCCGCCCTGCCGGGTGCGGACGTCTTCGTGTTGTGGGACTTCTTCTCCCGCGGGCTCGCCGACCACTGGGGCGAGGCGACGGAATCGTTGCGCTGGGTGCACGTGTGTGCGGCCGGCGTCGACTCATTGCTCTTCGACGAGTTGCGGGCCTCGGACGTCGTGGTGACCAACGCGCACGGCGTCTTCGACCGGCCGATCGCGGAATTCGTCCTCGCCGCTGTCCTCGCGCGGCACAAGGGTTTACACGAGTCGATGGCGTTGCAGCGCGACCATGAATGGCGGCACCGCGAGACCGTGGCGACCCACCGCACCTCCGCGCTCGTGATCGGCACCGGCGGGATCGGCCGCGCGACCGCGAAACTGCTACGCGCCGTGGGTGTACGGGTGACCGGGGCAGGCCGGACCGAACGCGCGTCGGACCCGGACTTCGGACACGTCGTCGCCACCGACGACCTCGCCGCGCACGTGGGCGACTTCGACACCGTCGTCGCGATCGCGCCGCTGACCGAGCAGACCTCCGGAATGATCGACGCGACCGTGCTGGCGGCGATGAAGCCCGGCGCACACCTGGTCAACGTCGGACGCGGCGAGCTCGTCGACGAGCCGGCCCTGGTGCGGTCGCTCCGATCGGGACACCTGGGCGCGGCCACGCTCGACGTCTTCGCCACCGAGCCGCTGCCCGCCGACAGTGAACTGTGGGACCTGCCCGGGGTCGCGATCTCGGCACACATGAGCGGGGACGCCGTCGGGTGGCGCGATGCGCTGGCCGAGCAGGTCCTCGACAACCTCCGGCGCTACGTCGCCGCGGGCACCGAGGAGCCGGCCGACGTGCTGGTCAACGTCGTCGACAAGGAACGCGGGTACATCCGGGTAGGCGGATGACCTCACCGCGGGCCCGCCGATAGTAGGCTGTAGCGCGATGACCACCGTCTATTTCCTGATCGCCGCCGTGGCCCTACTGGGTGCGGGTGTCCTGTTGTGGCTCGACCGCCAGCGGTCGAGCGATGCACGGCACCAGCGTGCGGTCTGGGGCGATGAACACGAGTTCAAGTTCCGTGAGTCGGACACCAAGCTGCGCAAGGTGTTTCGGCGCGCCACCATGAACGTGGGCGACCACATCCCGGTCCAGGACGTCGCATACGGACACTACGCCGGGGTGGAGGCCGTGGTCTTCGACCTCGCCGAGACCGCGACCGTGATCGCCGTCCGACGCTCTTCGCCGTCGCATGTCGTCGTCGACCTCCGGCACGAGGACGTCCTCGCCCCCGCCGAGGAGGACGTGGAACTGCTGGGTGCGATGGGCCCGCGTGTCATGTTCTCCAACAATCTCGACGTCGCCCGTCGGGTCTGCGACCGCCGGATGGTCGCGCTCGCCAACAAGGCGCCCGCGTTCGTCGAGGTCCTCTGGAACGAGGGCAACTGGGCGCTGGGCTCGATGCCGGTGACGAACGACCCGGCCAAGCTGAACACGGGTCTGGAGGTCGTTCGCCGATTCGCCGACCTGCTGCGAGTGCTGCCGCCGGTCCGGGAACCCGAGGACTCGCCCGATCCGCGCGACCCGCACGGACCCACGCGGGCCGAACTCGCCGACGAGAAGACCGAATCGTTGCGGGACAAGCGCAGGCGGCAGGCCCAGGGCGAGTCGCGGGCCGGCGGCTCCACGGCCGGCGCGTCGCAGCCGGCGGAGTCCGACAATCCGGCGCCGACGCGCACACCCCCGTCACCGACCACCGGTGGCCGCCGGATGTCGCCGATGCCCGTCCGCGGGTCCGGCGCGACTTCCGACGAGGCACCTCGCCGGGACACGGGCGAGCGGCCCAACCGGCACCGCAACTGATCGCGCCCAGAACTCCACGCACCGGAGATCGTCGATCCCGGCACGTTCGACCGAGAGGGAAGTCGCATGTCCTCGTCCGCCCCGGTTCCCGCCGAGACCCCGAGGGTCGACCCGGCCGCGAAGGCACGGCTCGCCGAGCTCGTCCGTGAGCTCGCCGTCGTCCACGGCAAGGTGACGCTGTCGTCGGGTAAAGAGGCCGACTACTACGTCGACCTGCGCCGGGCCACGCTGCACCACGAGGCCTCGCGACTGATCGGCACGCTGATGCGGGAGCTGACCGCGGACTGGGAGTACGCCGCGGTCGGTGGCCTGACCCTCGGCGCGGACCCCGTGGCGACGTCGATCATGCACGCGGACGGCCGGTCGGTCGACGCGTTCGTCGTCCGCAAGGCAGCCAAGGCGCACGGCATGCAACGTCAGATCGAGGGGCCCGACATCGTCGGCCGCGACGTGCTCGTCGTCGAGGACACCAGCACGACCGGGGCCTCCCCGTCCACGGCTGTCGAAGCCGTCCGCGGTATCGGTGGCAACGTCGTCGGGGTGGCCACCGTCGTCGACCGCGCGACCGGCGCGGACGCGGTCATCACGGCCCTCGGCGTGCCGTACCGCTCCCTCCTCGACCTCGGCGATCTCGGGCTTGCCTGACGAGTCGGCCGGTCACGGCGGAGACGACGCCGCGGGACCCACCGAGTGGCAGACCGGGCCGGCCGTCGGGGTCGGGCCCTGGACCGTCGAGCATCCGGGCGAGCCCGTGCCCGATGATCCGCGCCTCGACGCCGAGCTCCTCGCCCACGGGGACACCCGCAACGTCGTCGACGCGTATCGGTACTGGTCGCGAGAGGCGATCGTCGCCGACATCGACGCCCGGCGGCATCCACTCCACGTCGCCATCGAGAACTTCGCGCACGACGCCAACATCGGCACCGTGGTGCGCACCGCCAATGCCTTCGCGGTGGCCGCCGTCCACATCGTCGGACGGCGCCGCTGGAATCGCCGCGGAGCGATGGTGACCGACCGATACCAGCACCTGATGCACCACGAGACGGTGTCCGACCTGATCGCCTGGGCTCGGGACGCGCGACTCACCGTGGTGGCGGTGGACAACACGCCCGGTGCGCGGCCCCTCGAGACGGCGGATCTACCGCGCGACTGCGTGCTGCTGTTCGGTCAGGAGGGCCCGGGGGTCAGCGACGACGCGCAGCGCGAGGTCGATCTCACGGTGTCCATCGCCCAGTTCGGCTCGACGCGCAGCATCAACGCGGGCGTCGCCGCCGGAATCGCCATGCACGCGTGGGTCCGGCAGCACGCCGACCTCGACGCCGCGTGGTGACGGGCGGCTCAGAATCCTGCGGTGGGGTTGATCTCGGACCTCGGCAGCGCCGACGTGGGGACATTCCACTTGTCGAACAGCCGCTGGTACTCGCCGCGGGCGATGAGGGTGTTGACCGATTGACTGATCGCCCGGGCGACCGGGGAGTTCTTGGCCGTCACGAATCCGACGACGGTGGTGGAGTATTCGCCGAGGAACGTCGTCCCGGGCACCTTGTCGACGAGGTACCGCAGCGACAGGGTGGGGCCGAAGTAGGCGTCGACCTTGTTGTTCTGCAGGCTGAGAATGATCGCGCCCTGGTCGTCGAGGTACTGAACCGAGTAGGCGGGCTTGCCGTGTGTCGTGCACTCCTGCACGCCCTTCTCCAGGATCTGTTGGAAGGTGGTGCCGGATCCGGTCACGATCTTCTTGCCGCACAGGTCTTCCAGCGTCGTGACGGAGGTCAGACCGGACCCGGACGAGCCGACGAAGGCCTGTCCGTCATTGAGGTACGTGGCGAAGTCGACCACCTCGAGCCGAGACCTCGTCACACCGAAGTTGCCCTGCCCCACCTGATATCGGCCGTTCTGCACGCCGGGGATGATGGTCGAGAAGGTGCCGACCTCCTCGTTCCACGTCACGCCGAGGGCTTTGGCGACCGCGTTGCGCAGGTCGACATCGAGGCCAACCGGGTTGCCCTCCGGGACCTCGCCCGCGTGCGGGAGGTTGTTGACCCCGGGCGCGCGGGTGAGGCCGAGGGTGAGCTCGCTGGTCCCCGGCGGCAGGAGGGCCTGCGCGGCGGGATCGACCGCCACCGACGACACCACGTCCTGGGTGGGGATCGCATAGCTCTCGCCGGCCGGGTCGGTCGAGCCACCGCATGCGCCGATCATCAGCGTCGCGGCTGCGATCAGAGGTAGGGCGAGCAGAGCGCGGCTGCGCATGGGTTCTCCTTGGCGTCGTCAGTGGTGTGGGAAGGTCAGCGCACGGCCGCGAGGAATTCGCGGGTGCGGGGGTGCTCGGCGGCGGCGAAAATGCGCTCGGGCGAACCGGTCTCGACGATCAGGCCGTCGTCCATGAAGATCACGGTGTCGGCGACATCGCGGGCGAAACCGATCTCGTGGGTGACGACGACAAGGGTCATTCCGGATTCGGCGAGGTCGCGGATGACGGCGAGGACCTCGCCCACCAGCTCGGGGTCGAGCGCGGAGGTCGGCTCGTCGAACAGGACGACGTCGGGTTGCATGGCGAGGGTGCGAGCGATGGCCACCCGCTGTTGCTGACCGCCGGACAGGTGCGACGGGTACGACTTCTCACGTCCCGCGAGGCCCACCCGGGCGAGCAACGCCCGCCCCCGCTCGTCAGCCTCGTCCGGTGAGGTGCCGGCCGCGAGCTGACCCTCGGTGAGGTTCTCCAGGACGGTGAAGTGCGGGAACAGGTTGAACTGCTGGAAGACCACGCCGATCCGGCGGCGTTGTCGAGCGACCTCACGGGGAGGCAGTTCGCGCAATACCGTCTCGCCGTTGCGTCGGCGCGTTTCGCGGTAACCGATAACATCGCCGTGCACCCGCACATGACCGCGGTCGGGGCGCTCCAGATGGTTGACACACCGCAGCAGAGTGGACTTTCCGGACCCCGACGGTCCGAGCACGATGGCCACCTCCCCGGTGGCGACATCGAGGTCGATGCCGCGCAGAACCTCCCGGCCGCCGAAGGACTTCTCGAGGCCGCGGATCTCCACGGCGCTCATCGCGGCGTCCCGGGCAGACGCGGGCGCAGACGCGCGGCGTCGCGGAGGATGTCGGCGAACGGACGTGCGTCGCGTCGGCCCCGGGCGAAACGCCGCTCCACGAAGTACTGACCGATCGCCAGCAGCGAGGTGATCACGATGTACCAGATGGTGGCCACCAGCAGCAGCGGCATCACCTTGAAGTTCTGGTTGTAGACCAGCTGCACCGAATACAGCAGATCGGTCACGGCGATCACGCTGACCAGCGACGTCGACTTCAGCAAACCGATGAGCAGGTTGCCGGAGGCGGGGACGATCGCGGGCATCGCCTGGGGGAGGACGATGCGCCGGAAGATCCGGCTGGGAGCGAGCCCCAGCGAGCGGGCGGCCTCGGTCTGTCCGTCGTCGACCGAGACGAGTCCGCCGCGCACGATCTCGGCCGCGAACGCTGCCACGTCGATGGTCAGCGCGATGAAGGCTGCTGTCAGCGGACCGATGAGGTGAGTGGTGTCCACCGAGGTGAACTCGGGCCCGAACGGGATGCCCAGCGACAGGCGTGGATAGAGCGAAGCGAGCTGAAACCAGAACAGCAGCAGCACCAGTGGCGGCACCGACCGCACGATCCACACGAATCCGAGCGAGATCGACTGGAGCAGCGGGCCGCCCCACAAGCGCATCGCCGCCAGTCCGATGCCGAGCACGAATCCGGCGGCGAACGTCACCGCGGTGAGCCACAGTGTGAGCCACAAGCCGCGCAGCACCGACTCCTGGGTGAAGTACTGCGCCACCGTGGGCCATTCGAAGCGCTCGTTGGTCACCAGTGTGTTGACGAACATCGCGCCCAGGACGACGGCCACCGTCGCTGCGACCCACCGCCCAGGGCGGCGACGGCCCACCAGACGCATCTGTGACGGGGCGGCGTCGAGCACGGGACCCGTCGCCGTGACGGTCGGAGTTGCCATGATCGGCGACGCTAAGCGCGCAGGCGCCCCGGCGGAAGGTTAAGAATCGAGCTGACGGGATGACTCGGCGCGCCGGCCGAGGGGCCGATCAGTTCTCGGCGGTCTGATTCTTCGCATCGTCGGACGCGGGCAGCGGAGCTTCTTCGACGACCTTCTTGCGCGAGCGCAGGATGCGCTTGCCGATCTCGGTGATGATCGGCAGAACCGAGATGAAGACGATGAACAGGAAGATGTAGTCGATGTTGTCGCGGATGAACTCGATCTGCCCCAGGAAGTATCCGAGCAGCGTGACACCCGCGCCCCAGGCGATCGCGCCGATGATGTTGTACGTGAGGAAGATCGGGTACCGCATCTTCGCGGCACCGGCGACCAGCGGCGCGTAGGTCCGCACGATGGGGACGAAGCGCGCGAGGATGATGGTCACCGGGCCGTGCTTCTCGAAGAACTCGTGCGCTTCCTCGATGTAGACCTGCTTCAAGATCTTCGCGTCCGGCCGGAACAGCGAATACCCCGCCTTCTTGCCGATCCAGTAGCCGACCTGGTCGCCGAGGAACGCCGCGATGGGGATCAGCACGAGGAGCACCCAGAGCGGGGCGAACGGTTCGATCTCCGCGGACTTCGCCGCCACGATGAGACCCGCGGTGAAGAGCAGCGAGTCGCCGGGGAGCAGCGGGAACAGCAGACCCGACTCGATGAACACGACCAGCAGGAGACCGGCCAGCATCCATGTGCCGAACGAGTTGAGCAGGTTCACCGGATCCAGGAATCCCGGCAGGAGCGCCAGGTTGGTGGTCGTGGTGGCAAGAGCGGAGTCGATCACGGGGACCCAGAGTACCTGCGGGTGCGTCGAGGACAGAATCTCACGGCTCCGCCATCGTCGTTTTCCAGCAGGTCCGGGCACGAATGGTGCCCGCGCCGGGCGATGTGGCACCTGCCATACTGGGGGGAGTCCGGCCGCGGGAAGTCCGGCTGCTCGCCACCGAAGCACCACTCGAGGCGAGAGAACCCGAACACCAGAGCACATCAACACCCTGGAGGATTCGTCGATGCCCATTGCAACCCCGGAGCAGTACGCCGAGATGTTCGACAAGGCGAAGAAGGGCGGTTACGCATTCCCCGCGATCAACTGCACCTCGTCGTCGACGATCAACGCCGCGATCAAGGGTTTCGCCGACGCAGGCAGTGACGGGATCATCCAGTTCTCGACCGGTGGCGCCGAGTTCGGGTCCGGCCAGGGTGTCAAGGACATGGTGACCGGCGCGGTCGCACTCGCCGAGTTCGCGCACGTCGTCGCGGCCAAGTACGACGTCCTCATCGGTCTGCACACCGACCACTGCCCCAAGGACAAGCTCGACACCTACGTCCGGCCGCTGCTGCAGATCTCGCAGGAGCGCGTCGACGCCGGCCGCAATCCGCTCTTCCAGTCGCACATGTGGGACGGCAGCGCCGTGCCGCTCGACGAGAACCTGGAGATCGCCAAGGAACTGCTGGCCAAGGCCGGTGCCGCCAACATCATCCTCGAGATCGAGATCGGCGTGGTCGGTGGCGAAGAGGACGGCGTCGAGAACGAGATCAACGACAAGCTGTTCACCACCCCCGAGGACTTCGAGAAGACCATCGAGGCGCTCGGTGCCAGCGACAGCGGCAACCGTTACCTGCTGGCCGCGACCTTCGGCAACGTGCACGGCGTCTACAAGCCGGGCAACGTCAAGCTGCGTCCCGATGTGCTCAACACCGGCCAGGAAGTGGCGACCAAGAAGCTGGGTCTGGCCGAGGGCGCCAAGCCGTTCGACTTCGTCTTCCATGGCGGTTCGGGCTCGCTGAAGAGCGAGATCGACGAGGCGCTGAGCTACGGCGTCATCAAGATGAACGTCGACACCGACACGCAGTACGCCTACACCCGCCCGGTCGCCGGCCACATGTTCGGCAACTACGACGGTGTGCTGAAGGTCGACGGCGACGTCGGCAACAAGAAGGTCTACGACCCGCGCAGCTGGTCGAAGAAGGCCGAGAGCAACATGAGCGAGCGCGTTGTCGAGGCGTGCAACGACCTCAAGTCCAACGGCAAGTCCCTGACCGCCTGACCGAGGTGATCAACCGCTGCCCGCACTCCGACGAGGGGTGCGGGCAGTGTTGTCCGTGCACTCAGGTGAGGGCGAGACCCACGACGACCGCGGCGGCGAGCGCGATCATGACCAGCGCCGCGATCACGACGGCCGGGTCGACGCGTGACCGGGTCCGCTGCGGTGGACCGACCTCGTAGGGACGGATCCGACTGGTGCGGACCCGGTTGTCCGGCCCGGGAGTCCGGCTGGGCGCCGTGCCCACGGCCGGCGCCGGTCGGGCCGGCGGCGTGAAGTATCCAGGTGCAGAACGGTCACCCGGGCCGGCCGGCGGCGGGCCGTACCGGTGTCCGTTCGTCACGTGGGGTTGCACACCTTCCAGTCGTCGCCGTCGCGCTGCAGGTTGAGGGTGACGGTCTCGGGCTGGTCGGGTGTGTTGGTGTGCACGGCGACGACCTCGACGACGGCCTGATTGCCGCCCTCGACGACCCGGACCGCGTTGATCGCCTGCGTCTGTACAAGCTCGTTGCGGGCGCGCTGCGCCTCGTAGGTCCGCTCGTACGCGGCATCGTCGAAGTCGCTGTAGAACGCGTTGAGCTCACCGCAGGTGACCGACCGCAGGGTCGAGAGGTCGCCCTCGTACAGCGCGGTCGTGTAGTCCATCGCGACGGTCGCGGCCTCGTCGGCCGGTGCTGGGCCGCGCAGGCTGTTGTAGGCGAAGATGCCGCCGACGACGGCCACGATCACCACCACGACCGTCGCCGCCGCGATCAGCAGGCCCTTGCCGCGCTTCTTCTTCTGCGACGCGGGGCCGCTTCCCGGGATGACCTGGGGTTCGCGGTCGGTCGTCGTCCACCCCGCGGTCGAGGCGGGAACGGCCGGCTCGGGGGTGGTCCGGACCTCGTCATCCGCCGTGGCGGGCTCGTCTCGGGCGGACGCGGCGGCCGCCGCAGCCGCAGCCGCGGGGATGACGGTCGTGGCGGCGTCCGGTCCGTCGGCCTTGCCGGCTTCGTCGGCCTTGTCGTCGGCTTCGGCGTCGTCTGCAGCGTCGGCCGTGTCGGTCTCGGGTGTGCCGGTGGTCCCGCCGGCGGGCACGACGATCGCCTCGGTGGGGGACTCTGCCACGGGCCCGTCCGTCGCCGTCTCGTCCGTCGCCGCCGCGTCCTCGGTCGGCTCGGTCTCGGTCGGCTCGGTCTCGGTCGGCTCGGTCTGCTCGTCCTCGATCGGCTCGGTCTCGATCGCCTCGGGCTCGGCGTTCGGGTCCTCGACTTGGTCGGTGGCGTCCCCGGCCTCGTCTGTCGCGGACTCGTCTGTGGTCGACTCCGCGTCTGCAACGTCGTCGTCGGTCTGGGTCGTACCGGCCGCCACGGCAGCCGCGCCGGCCGCTGCGACACCCGCGCTGACCGCGGTACCCGTCGACGGGTCGGTGTCGTCCTCGGGGACCACCGGCTCAGCCGCCGCGTCGGTGTCGGAGTCCGCCTCGTCGTCCAGATCCGACTTTTCCGTCGATTCCGCTGCGGAGGACTCGGACTCGGACGGCTCTGCCTCGGCGGCCTCGTCTGTCGGACCCTCCGCGTCGGCCTCGGATTCGGGCGAGGCTGCCTCGGGCTCCGGGGCCGTCGGGTCGATGTCGTCGAGGTCTTCGAGCCCCTCGGCGTCGGGGAGGTCCGACCGTCGGATGACCGTGGTCTTCGAATCGCTGGGCCCGAGGCGCTTCGGGGCGGGGGCGTCCTCGCTCGTGGCGTCGTCGGTCGCCGTCTCCTCGGTCGAGGCGGACTCGGGTTCGTCGCTCAGCGGGTCGATGTCGTCGAGATCCTCGAGATCCTCAGCAGACGGGAGGCTGTCGCGATTGATCACCTGGGTGGCGCCGTCGATACCGCGTCCACCCCTCGGCTTCGGGGCCGGGGACTTCTTCGCGGCGCCGGCCGCAGTGGACGCGTCTGTCGTGGACTCCGCTGCGGTCGCCTCGGTCCCGGCGGCCGTGTCCTCGGTGGCCTTGCCCTCGGCGGTCTCGTTCTGGGTGGAATCGTCCACAGCTGGCTCGCGGCCCTCTCTGCTGGTGCTGGGTGGCGTGGCATCGGTGCCGGTCGGAACAGTATCGGGGGTCGGTCGGGCACCCGCCAGGCGAGCACGACGATCCTCCCGGACCTGTTTCAGGGTCGACAGAGCCCTGGTGACAGCAGCTCTCGGCCTCTCAGATCGCGCCATCGACTGATTCACCCCGCATTCCGCCATTGCACGACTTCGGTCCGGCCGCCCGACGACACCGGATCAGCGGGAGGGCAGCAGGACCGATTGCGCCATTCACCCTAGCGAATGGCCCGACAATCCAGCACTAGGGCGTTTGATCGAACGAAGGGTCCCCGCCGACACGATGCTTGAATAGAGGGCATGACGTCTTTCGGAGATCTTCTCGGCCCACAACCGGTTCTGCTCACCGGGGACGACGACGCCGAATCGGACCTGCTCAACGGCGCCGCCGCGGCGGAGGTCGCGGCCGCGCACCCGACCGCGTCGATCGCCTGGGCGTATCTGGCCGAGGCGGCTCTCGAGTCGTCGAAGGGCGCCGCGGCCGGCGGCGACATCGACACGCCCGCGGTGATCGCGGCCTATGCCTACGCGCGGACCGGTTATCACCGCGGCCTCGATCAGCTGCGCCGCCACGGCTGGAAGGGTTTCGGCCCGGTGCCGTGGAGTCATGAACCGAACCGCGGCTTCCTGCGGTGTGTCGGGGCGCTGGCCCGGGCCGCCGAACTGGTCGGCGAGGAGGACGAGCACCTGCGTTGCCTCGACCTGCTCAACGACAGCGATCCACGCGCGGCCGCCGAACTCGGCCTTGTGTGACGACACCGAGACGACCGGTCATCCCGGGATGACGTCCGCCTGATGGGATCGAGCGCCGCGAACCCGTCGTACCCGCGCCGGGTGTTCAACGCGATGCCCGCGCCGCTGAAGAACCGGCTGCGCAGGCTGCGTGTCTCGCTCGTCCCCATCGTGCAGTGCGCGCTCGCGGCGGGCGTCTCCTGGTGGATCGCGGTGGAGATCTTCATCCATCCCGACCCGTTCTTCGCCCCGATCGCCGCGGTGATCTCGCTCGGCCTCTCGCTGGGGCAGCGGTGGCGGCGCGCAGCCGAACTCGTCGGCGGCGTCGCGATCGGGATCCTCGTCGGCGACCTCTTCATCAGCCTGGTCGGTGAGGGGGCGTGGCAGATCATGATCGTCGTCGCCCTGGCGATGACGGTGGCGGTCTTCCTCGACGACGGTCCGCTCGTCCCCATGCAGGCGGCCTCGTCGGCCGCGCTGGTCGCGACGCTTCTCCCGCCCGGCGGGGTGGCGGGTTTCCATCGCGCGCTCGACGCGCTGATCGGCGGGCTGGTCGGCATCCTCGTGGGGGCGCTGCTACCGGTGAACCCGGCGAGCCGGGCGCGCCGGGACGCGGCCGGGGTCCTCGCCACGGTTCGCGACGCCGCCCGCCAGCTGGCCACCGGACTCCGCGAGCGCGACGAGGAACTCATCGCGGCCGCACTCGAAGCCGGCCGCGGGACGCAGGCGGAGATCAACAAGATGCGGTCGGACATGACGGGCGGACGCGAGGTCACCCGGATCTCCCCGCTCTACTGGGGTTCGCGGATGCGGTTGGACCGGATCTCGGCCACCGCCGACCCGATCGACAACGCCGTGCGCAATTTCCGGATCATCGCGCGGCGTTCGCTCGGCATGACCCAGCGGGGGGTGCCGGTGCTCCCCGAATTGATCGAGATCATCGACGATCTCGCCGGCGCATTCGAGGTGCTGCGCGCGATGATGATGGCCGACCCCGGCGAGGAACCGGATCAGGCCGATGCGGCCAGGGTGATCCGCAGCATCGTGCGCAAGGCCCGGATCGACCTGGTCACCAACAGCGAGTTGTCGGAGGCTGCGCTGCTCGCGGAGATCCGCTCGCTGCTCGTCGACCTGCTGATGACGGCGGGTCTGCGCAGGTCCTCGGCGCTGGCGACCCTGCGGAGCTGACCGGCCTGTTGCCACATATGCGAAGTTCTGCATATATTGACCGGCATCATGGGGCATTCACATTCGCACTCGCACGCTCCCGCGGTCGGTGGGCAGCGGCGGCTCTGGCCGATGGTGCTGGCGGTCGGACTGATCGGCAGCTACTTCGTCGTCGAACTCGTCACCGGCATCCTGGTGAACTCGCTCGCGCTGATCGCCGACGCGGGACACATGCTGACCGACGTCGTCGCGCTCGTCATGGGGCTGATCGCGCTGTTGCTCGGCCGGCACGGGCGGATCACCGACACCCGTAGTTTCGGCTGGCACCGCGCCGAGGTGTTCACCGCGGTCGCCAATGCCGTGCTGTTGATGGGCGTCGCCGCGTTCGTGCTCTACGAAGCGGTGGAACGCATCGGCAGCGATCCGCAGGTCCCGGGACTCACGCTGATCGTCGTGGCCCTGATCGGTCTGCTGGTGAATCTCGGGGTCATGTTGCTGTTGCGCGCGGACGCCAAGGAGTCGATCGCGGTACGCGGCGCCTACCTCGAAGTCCTGGCCGACGCCGTCGGCAGCGTCGGTGTCCTGGTGGCCGGCATCGTCGCGATGACGACCGGATGGGGTTACGCCGACATCGTCGTCGCGGTGCTGATCGCGCTGTGGGTGGTCCCGCGCGCGGTGCGACTCGCGCTCGATGCGCTTCGCATCCTCAACCAGCAGGCGCCGGCCCACGTCGACGTCGAGGCGTTGCGGGCCGACCTGGCCGACATCCCCGTGGTCGACGACGTGCACGATCTCCATGTCTGGACGCTCACGACGGGGATGGACGTGGCCACCGTCCATCTCGGCAGCAGTCGCCCCAACGGTGAGGTGCTGCCCGCCGCGCAGGCCGTCCTGGCCCGGCACGGACTCGAGCACGCGACGGTGCAGATCGATCCCGACGACCACCAGCGACGATGTCGGGACGAGATGACCTGGTGACCGTGCGTCACTGCGTCGTGAATGTCGGTTATGCCTTACATTGCGGCGCATGGAACGACGCGACTTCCTCGCAGTTCTCGCCGCGGGGACCGTGGGGGCACTGACCTCCGTCTCGCTCACGGGCTGCGCGACGCCGGTCCCGGCGGCCGAGATCGAACCGGTCGAGGAGATCTCACCGGCGGCCGGCCAGGTCAGCACGGCACGAGCCCCGTCGTCGGTGCTGCTGCCACCTGCGGTCGGGTCTCGACGTCCGCTGCCCGTGGGGGCGATCACCGCGCTACCGGGACCCGGTCGGCATCTGGCGCTCACCGTCGACGACGGTGCGAGCTCGGAGGTGATCGGCGCCTATGTGAAGTTCGCGCAGGACACCGGCGCCCGATTCACCTTCTTCGTGACCGGCTCGTTCGACGGCTGGACCGACCACCGGGCCGACCTGCGACCTCTCGTCGAGTCCGGTCAGATCCAACTGGGCAATCACACGTGGAGTCATCCCGCGCTCACCGAGATGTCGTCGCGGGGAGTGGCCGACGAGCTCGGTCGGACGAAGCGTTTCCTGCGCAAGCAGTTCGGCGTCGACGGGACTCCTTTCTATCGACCGCCGTTCGGGTATCACAACCCCACCGTCGACGCGGTGGCCGCCGACCTCGGCTACACGGTGCCGACTCTCTGGTACGGCTCGCTGTCGGACTCCGGCCTGATCACCGAGAAGTATCTGATCCGCTGCGCGCGCAAGTACTTCCGCCCGCAGAGCATCGTCATCGGTCACGCCAATCACGATCCGGTGACCAAGGTGTACCCCGAACTCGTCGAGATCATCCGGAATCGCCGGCTGCGCATGGTGACTCTGGACGACTTCTTCGTCGCGGCCCGATGACTGCTCGGCCGCGCATTCTCCTGCCCTGACCGGCGACGGTTGCACACGGCCGCAACTTTTCGCTCACCCTGATTCGTAGTCGCCGGATCGGGACGTCGCGTCGTTACCGTGTGTCGATCATGGCTACCACCACACTCACAGCACCTGCCCCGGCCGGCGAGACCGAGGCCGAGCGGCGCAAGCGGCTCCGGACCGTCGTCGCGGCAAGCCTTCTCGGCACGACCGTCGAGTGGTACGACTTCTTCCTCTACGCGACCGCCGCGAGTCTCGTCTTCAATCAGTTGTTCTTCCCCGACCAGAGCTCGTTCGTCGGGACGCTCCTGTCTTTCGCGACGTTCGCCGTGGGCTTCGTGGTGCGCCCGATCGGCGGAATCGTGTTCGGGCACATCGGCGATCGCATCGGCCGCAAGCGCACGCTCGCGATCACGATGGTGATGATGGGCGTCGCGACCGCGCTCATGGGTGTACTCCCGACCGCGGCGTCGGTCGGGGTGCTCGCCCCGATCCTGTTGCTGCTCTTGCGCATCGTTCAGGGGTTCGCGCTGGGCGGGGAGTGGGCGGGCGCCGTCCTGCTGTCGGTCGAGCACAGCCCCGACGGCAAACGCGGTCTGTTCGGGAGCATCCCGCAAATCGGCCTGGCACTCGGACTCGCCTTGGGCACAGGTGTGTTCGCCCTGCTGCAGGTGGCGCTCGACGATCAGGCCTTCCTGACCTACGGCTGGCGCATCGCGTTCCTGGTGAGCATCGTGCTGGTGGTCATCGGGTTCGTCGTACGCCTCAAGGTCGACGAGACGCCGGCCTTCGCCGAGGTCGCCGAACTCGCGAAGAAGTCCACGGCACCGCTGCGCGACGTCGTGGTCCCGCCGAACACGCGCAACACCGTCCTCGGCCTCCTCGCCCGGTGGGGTGAGGGATCGGCCTTCAACACCTGGGGCGTCTTCGCGATCGCCTACGCGACCACCGAACTCGACATGGAAAAGGTCCCGGTCCTGGTGGCCGTGACGATCGCATCGCTGGTCATGGCGGCTCTGTTGCCGTTCTCCGGACTGCTCACCGACCGCTACGGCGCCAAGACGATCTATCTGGTCGGGATCACCGCCTACGGCGTCGCGGTCTACCCGGTGTTCGTGCTGTTCGGGACGTCGAACCTGCTGTGGTTCACCGTCGGGCTGGTGATCGTCTTCGGCGTGATCCACGCACTGTTCTACGGCGCGCAGGGCACGTTGTTCGCGAGTCTGTACCCGACCCCGGTGCGCTACACGGGACTGTCGGTCGTGTACCAGTTCTCCGGTATCTACGCATCGGGGCTGACGCCGTTGATCCTCACCGCGCTGATCGGGGCGGCGAGCGGATCGCCCTGGCTGGCAGCCGGATATCTCGTGCTCACCGCGATCATCAGCGTCGTGGCGACCGCCCTCATCCGACGCGACGACCTCCACCTCACGACGGGGCCGGAGGCGCTACCCGTCAGGGACGCACGAGCAGCAGATCGGTGACGTGTCGGTAGAACGTCGACCGCTTCAGGACGCGTGGGTTCACCACCCCTTCGCGTTCGACGACGACGTTGGTGCCCCCGGTCTGGCAGGCCCGTCCAGCGAACCACTTGCCCGGCAACAACATCCGCTCCACCTGTGCGCGCAGCCCGGGCGCGGTGAGGGTCGGCTCGATGAGCACGGAACGCACCTCGCCGTCGAACAGGCGCTCGTTGTCGACGTAGGTCTCGCCGTGCAGCTTCGCGCCCTCGGCACCCAGATGGCGGGCGCTGCCGACCACGACCGTCGCGGCGTCGTCGCGGATGAGCGGTACCGCGACCGCGGTGCCGTGCTCGGCCAGGTCGCGTGCCGCCGGCCCGTGCGGCAACCCGTAGCGGCGCGTCGCCGGGGTGGCCTCGGCGGAGACGTACGCGACCTCGACGTCGAGTCGTTCGGTGACCATCAGTGCGGCGAGCACCTGGGACAGGAAGATGTCGTTCTCGTGGGCCACGGTGGGCGCGAACCGCTCGGCGACGCGCGGCTCGACGACGAGGCGGGAGACGTCGGGATCGGCCAGGGCATCGGCGACCGCGGCGCGGACGGCCTTCTTGTCGTCGGCGCGGCTGGTCTGGGTCAAAAGGGCAAACGGCACGCGGATAGCGTATCGAGCGCGCCGACCCAGTAGTGTTGGTCAGGTTTGGTCCCAAGCGCGCCACACAAAGGAGTACCGGACATGGCCGCGATCGTGCTTATCGGAGCCCAGTGGGGTGACGAGGGCAAAGGCAAAGCGACCGACCTCCTCGGAGGCCGGATCAACTGGGTTGTCCGCTATCAGGGCGGCAACAACGCCGGGCACACCGTCGTACTCCCCAACGGGGAAACCTTCGCGCTGCACCTCATCCCGTCCGGCATCCTGACGCCCGGTGTGCAGAACGTGATCGGCAACGGCGTCGTCGTCGACCCCGGCGTGCTGCTCACCGAACTCGGTGGCCTCGAGGACCGCGACGTCGACACCTCCGGCCTCCTGATCTCCGCCGACGCGCACCTGCTCATGCCGTACCACGTCGCGATCGACAAGGTCACCGAGCGGTTCCTGGGCAACAAGAAGATCGGGACCACCGGTCGCGGCATCGGCCCTTGCTACCAGGACAAGATCGCCCGCGTCGGTGTGCGCGTCGCCGACGTCCTCGACGAGAAGATCCTCACCCAGAAGGTCGAGGCCGCGCTCGAGCTGAAGAACCAGATCCTGGTCAAGATCTACAACCGCAAGGCTCTCGACCCGGCGCAGGTCGTCGACGAGG
Source organism: Gordonia sp. McavH-238-E (assembly GCF_022348225.1). Lineage (NCBI taxonomy): Bacteria > Bacillati > Actinomycetota > Actinomycetes > Mycobacteriales > Gordoniaceae > Gordonia > Gordonia sp. McavH-238-E. The sequence goes on along the minus strand of NZ_JAKRFE010000021.1, from coordinate 6,532 downwards.
TCCTCGGGCAGGCCGAGGGTTTCAAGCACCGCATCTCCGACACTCGCCTGCTGCTGAACCAGGCCCTGGAGAACGGCGAGACGGTGCTGCTGGAGGGTTCGCAGGGCACCCTGCTCGACGTCGACCACGGCACCTATCCGTATGTGACGTCGTCGAACCCGACGGCCGGCGGTGCCGCGGTGGGCGCCGGAATCGGTCCCAACAAGATCACCACCGTCCTCGGCATCCTGAAGGCCTACACCACGCGCGTGGGATCGGGACCGTTCCCCACCGAGCTCTTCGACGAGTGGGGCGCGTACCTGGCCAAGACCGGCGGCGAGGTGGGCGTGACCACCGGACGTGCCCGCCGCTGCGGCTGGTTCGACGCCGTGATCGCCCGTTACGCGACCCGCGTCAACGGCATCACCGACTACTTCCTCACCAAGCTCGACGTCCTCTCCAGCCTCGACACCGTGCCGATCTGTGTGGCCTACGAAGTCGACGGCGAACGTGTCGAGGAGATGCCGATGACGCAGACCGGGTTCCACCACGCGAAGCCGATCTACGAGGAGGTGCCCGGCTGGTGGGAGGACATCTCCCAGTGCAAGACCTTCGAGGAACTGCCCCAGAACGCGCAGAACTACATCCTGCGGCTCGAAGAGCTCTCGGGTGCGCACATCTCGTGCGTGGGCGTCGGTCCGGGTCGGGATCAGACGATCGTGCGGCGCGAGATCGTCTGACCCTTCGAGACGCTTCGCTCCTCAGGGGGCAGGGTGGTGCGCTTCGCTCCTCAGGGGGCAGGGTGGTGCGCTTCGCTCCTCAGGGGGCAGGGTGGTGCGCTTCGCTCCTCAGGGGGCAGGGTGGTGCGCTTCGCTCCTCAGGGGGCGGCAGGGGGTGTCCCTGCTCAGGGGCAGGGGGCTCCCGCTCAGGGGCGGGGTGACGCTCCGGAAGTGGCTCCGTGAAGCTCGTCGCGGATCCGGGCACGGCTCGTGATTAGCTAGTGCCCATGCGTGCGAAGCGGGGGAGCCGCGACTACGGGTCCATCCTGCTCGGTTCCGTCGGCGAGAGCTCGGCCAAACAGCGGGTTCGCATCCAGACGTTGCTGACCGCGTCGATCGTGGTGGCCAATCTGTTCGGGGCGATCGTCGCGGTCTCGCTCACCGCGGTCGGCATCCCGCAGCCGACCATCTTCACCGCCGAACTGTGGTGGGTCAATTTCATCGTGGTGCCCGTCTACATCACCGCGGCCTTCGTGGTGGGGATCGGGTGGGGCACCTACGTCGGCGTCCGCGACCTGCGCTGGGCGATCCGCGACGTCGCGCCGACCAAACGCGATGCCCGTCGGACGATGCGGCTGCCGTGGCGGTTGTCGCTGGTGCAGGGATTCCTGTGGGGCATCGCCACCGTCATGCTCACCATCATGTACGGGATCGTCGACCCGCAGCTGATCCCGAAGACGCTTTTCGTGGTGAGCCTCAGTGGCGTCGTGGTGGTGGCGATCTCATACCTGTTCATCGACTTCACGCTGCGTCCCGTTGCGGCGGAACTGATCTCGGCCGGGCACCGCCGACGCAAACGTACCGGTGTGAAGGCGCGCTCGGTCGTCTCGTGGATGGTGGGTTCGGCCATCCCGATCATCGGGATCCTGCTCGTGCTGGCCTTCGGGCTCGCGCGGGACGAGACCTCCAAACTCGATCTGTTCGTCGGGGCGACGGTCCTCGGGATCACCGCGCTGTTCACCGGCCTGCTGCTCACACTGCTGTCGAGTATGAGCGTGACCGGACCCATCCGGAGTGTGCGCGCCGGGATGAACCGCGTGAGCAACGGTGACCTCGACAACGCCGATCTCGTCGTCTACGACGGCACCGAACTCGGCGACCTCCAGGTTGGTTTCAACTCGATGGTCGCCGGACTCCGTGAGCGGGAAAGGATCCGGGATCTCTTCGGACGTCACGTGGGACACGACGTCGCCGAGGCGGCGATGTCGTCGAGCCCGGAACTCGGCGGCACCGAACGGCTGGCAGCCACGCTGTTCGTCGATGTCATCGGTTCGACGACGCTTGCCGCGCAACGACGCCCGACCGAGGTCGTCGAGATCCTGAACAAGTTTTTTGCCGTGATCGTGCGGGCGGTCGAGGAACACGACGGCCTGGTCAACAAGTTCGAGGGCGACGCGGTGCTCGCCATCTTCGGTGCGCCCATCGACCTCGACGACGCGGCCGGCAGCGCACTCGCCGCCGCCCGCGACATCGCGTACGGGTTGGCCGAGGAGGTCCCGGAGCTGTCGGCGGGTATCGGGGTCAGTCACGGGGCCGTGGTCGCCGGAAACGTCGGTGCCATCGAGAGATTCGAGTACACCGTCATCGGCGATCCGGTGAACGAGAGTGCCCGGTTGTCGGAGCTGGCCAAGCGGGATCCGCGGCGGCCGTTGGCCTCCGGGCGTGCGGTCGAGGCCGCGCAGCGGACAGAGGCCGACCGCTGGGAGGAGCAGGAGACCACGTCACTGCGGGGTCGTACGGAGGAGACCACCGTGTTCGCCGCGTTCGTCGGCGAGGGATGACGGTCCCACTCAGGCGATCGCATCCTCGGAGCTGATCAGCAACCCGTCGGGGCCGACGATGCTCAGGCCCAGCCCGTCGAAGACGAGGTACTTGTATCCGTTGTTGTAGGCGACGTAATAGGCGCGGCCGCTGCCGTTCTCCTGCACGTGCACCTCGGACACCGGGATGCACAGCGTGTTCCCGCTGGAGCGTGCGACACCCCGGTACTCGAGGGTGCCGTCGGTGCGCCATTGGCAGATCGACGCCGCCGACTGAGCGGTGACAACGGAGGTGACGAGCCGCTGCCCGGCGTCGCAGGACGGTGCGGACGGCGCGGCCGCCGCGGCGGAGGTGCCGACGGCGAGCGCGCCTGCGGTGAGGACGAGGGAGGCGCCGGCAGTGGCCAGGCGGGTCAGGGTCGTGGTCATGGGAACCGACGGTAGGGCCGGACCGCCGAACGCGGAATGGGCAGAACTCCCCGGAGTCGTTCGGGTGGGCGACGGTACGCCCTCCGCAGGCTCCGGGCTCCTCAGGGGCTAGACATCGCGGTCGCCCTGTCCCTCGGCGAAGTCGAGGCGGCGCAACGCAATTCGCAGTACTTCGTCGTCGATGCGGCCCGCGTCGCGTTCGGCGATGAACGCCGCGCGCTGGATCTGCAGGATCTCCGTCCGCAGGCGCGCGCCGGCGGACGAGGGACTCTCCCCGAGATCTTCGGGGCCCCGGCCCAGTTCCTCCCACGCCACGTTGCGTTGCGTCGTGACCCACTTGCGCAGCATCACCACCTGAAGGCGGCGCGGGTCGTCGTCGGTCAGCTCGGCGGCGTATTCGTCGAGACGGCGTTCGGCTTCCCGGGACGCCCGGTCCTGGGCGGCCGCGTACGCCAGCCGGTCCTGCGCATGCTCGTCGCCGCTGACCCCGAGGAATCGGATGACCCAGGGCAGGGTCGTGCCCTGGATCAGCAGCGTTCCCACCACGACGACGAAGGTGAGGAACAAGATCTCCGCGCGGGCGGGGAAGGGCTCGTTCATCTCGGTGTAGACCGGTATCGCAAAGGCGGCGGCCAGCGATACCACACCGCGCATACCCGCCCAGGACACGACGAACACCGACGCCGGGGTGGGTGGCGGTTCGCGGTCGCGGATCCGTCGTGAGAGCAGACGGGGCAGATACGTCGCCGGGAAGACCCAGACGATGCGTACGAGGATCGTCGCCGCCAGGACGGCCGCGGCGTCGATGGCGATCTGCGTCCACGACTCGTTCTCGACACCCTCGATGAGCATCGGCAACTGGAGGCCGATCAGCAGGAAGACGAACGACTCGAGGATGGTGTCGATCGACTTGCGCACCGCCTCGTCCTGCAGGCGTGTCGCATACCCCAGCCGCACCGACCGGTGGCCGAGGTAGAGACCGGCCGTGACCACCGCGATGACACCAGAACCGTGCAGCTCCTCCGCCGCGTAATACGTGGCGAACGGGACGATGATGCCGATGGCCGTCTCCATCGGGGGGTCGGTGAGCCAGACGCGCACCCACGACACGACCATCCCGACGAGGAGCCCCATGATCAGGCCGCCGAGGGCGGCCACCGCGAACGTCAGGACCCCTTCGCCGACCGTCGCGGTGGCCCCCACCGCCGCGGCGAGCGCGATCCGGAAGGCGGTCAAGGCCGTCGCGTCATTGAGCAGGCTCTCGCCGCCGAGCAGCGTCATCATCCGACGCGGGAGACCCAACCGGCGGCCGATGGCCTGCGCGGACACCGCATCCGGCGGCGCGACGACGGCGCCGAGCACCAGCGCCGCGGCGAGCGGGAGATTGGGGACGACGAGGTAGGCGACGTACCCGACGACCAGCGTCGTCACCAGCGGGAGGCCGACGGCCAGGAACCCGATCGCGCGCCAGTTCGCGCGGAACGCCTGATACGAACTCTCCTGCGAGGCCGAGTACAACAACGGCGGCAGGATGAGGAACAGCACCAGCTCCGGTTCCAGGGCCACCGACGGCAGCTCGGGAATCCAGCCGATGCCCAGCCCGACGGTGACCAGCACGAGCGGCGAGGACAACCCGTAGCGACGGCACAGAGCCGCGATCGCCACGGCGATGACCGCGACCAGCAGTAGCGATGCGCCCATTCGAGCGACTCTAATGGCGCCCGGCGCGGTGGATAATGTCGAGCATGCAGATCTTTCGCCGGAAGTCCTCGTCCGGTCCGCCGGAGTCGGCCGGCTCGACCGCCACCGCACGCTGCGCCGAACTGGAGGCGTTCGACGCCGCGCCGGCCGACGACCCGGCCCCGGCCGCAGGCGACGATCGCAGCTGCCAGGATTGCGTCGCGATCGGGGAGACCCACTGGGCCCACCTACGAAAGTGCCTGACGTGCGGACACATCGGATGTTGCGACTCCAGCCCGCGCCGGCACGCGACGGGACACTTCCACGACACCGGGCACCCGGTCATGCGTTCGGCCGAACCGGGCGAGGTGTGGCGGTGGTGCTTCGTGCACGAGGTGACCGGATGAGCGCTCCGCTCCCGGCGCCGCGTGACATCCGGCCCGCTCGCTCCGCTCCCGGCGCCGCGTGACATCCGGCCCGCTCGCTTCGCTCCCGGCGCCGACCGCGTCGGGATGTGTGCTGACGGCAAGTAGGATTTGAGGATGACGTCGAACAGCGAGAGCGCGATCAGCGCAGCCCAGCCGGCGCCGACGACCGGGCCACCGGACGTCATCGGCACGCCGCTGAGTCCGACCGCGACCAAGGTGATGGTCCTCGGAGCCGGTGAACTCGGCAAAGAGGTCGTGATCGCGTTCCAGCGCCTCGGTGTCGAGGTCGTCGCCGTGGATCGCTACGCCGACGCACCCGGCCACCAGGTCGCCCATCACGCCGAGGTCATCGACATGACCGACGCCGATGCGCTGCGCGCCGTCGTCGACAAACATCGTCCCGCGTATGTGGTACCCGAGATCGAGGCGATCGCCACCGAGGCCCTGGTCGACATCGCCGAACGCGGTATCGCCGAGGTCATCCCGACCGCGAGCGCGGTCGTCGCGACGATGAACCGTGAGGGCATCCGGCGCCTCGCCGACGAGGAGCTCGGCCTGCCGACCTCGCCATACCTCTTCGCGGACACGCTCGAGGAAGTCACCATCGCCGCGCGCCAGATCGGGTTCCCGTGCGTCATCAAGCCGGTCATGTCCTCGTCGGGCAAGGGGCAGTCGGTGGTGCGCGGTCCCGAGGACCTGGCGTCGGCGTGGGAGACCGCGAACACCGGTGGTCGTGTACGGGGCACTCGGGTGATCGTCGAAGGCTTCGTCGAATTCGACTACGAGATCACCCTTCTCACGGTCCGGGCGATCGATCCGGCCACCGGCCGGCTCACCTCCCACTTCTGTGCGCCGATCGGGCACCGGCAGATCAACGGCGACTACGTGGAGAGCTGGCAGCCCCATGAGATGAGCACCGATGCGCACGCATCGGCGACATCCATCGCGGCGCGCATCGCCACCGCTCTCGGCGACGGAAACCTTGCCGGGCGTGGTGTTTTCGGGGTCGAGCTGTTCGTGAAGGGCGACGACGTCTACTTCTCCGAGGTGAGCCCCCGGCCCCATGACACCGGTCTCGTCACCATGTCGACCCAACGTCTGTCGGAGTTCGAGATGCACGCCCGGGCGATCCTCGGCCTCCCGGTCGACGTCACACTCGCGTCCCCGGGCGCGTCGGCCGTCATCTACGGGCAGCTCGACGAGCCGGCGATCGGGTTCGAGAACGTCGCCGCGGCGCTGGCGGTCCCCGAGACCGACATCCGGCTGTTCGGCAAGCCCGAGAGTTTCCACCGCCGGCGGATGGGCGTGATCACCGCGACCGCCGACGACGTCCCGGCCGCCCGTGAGCGCGCCGTCCGCGCCGCCTCGCTCGTCACCCCGGTGCCGGGTCGCGCCGCCGTCCGCACCGTCACCGCACTTCCGCCGACCCCGCCCCCGACGGCGCCCGCGGACAGACCTTCGCGGTACTCACAGCCGT
>NZ_JAKRFE010000020.1:0-81171 GCF_022348225.1 Gordonia sp. McavH-238-E | reverse complement strand
CCATCCCAGCGTGACCTATGGAGAGCCGGATGCGGTGAAAGCCGCACGTCCGGTTCGGCGGTGCGGCCCCGGGAAATAGCCTGCGAGCAATCGCAGCCACTACGCCCGGGGCCGACACCAACTGGGCTGACGGTGGTCCCACGGATCTGGACAACGGATGCCTGCTCTGCCAACGCTGTCATACCCAGGTCCACCACCACAGTTGGCAGGTGGTGATGGGCCCCGACCGGCACCCGTGGCTGATCCCACCCGTCGACATCGACCCCAAACGCCTACCCCGCCCCGCCTACAACCGGCGCACCATGCGACTCGACGACGCCCTCGTCTAGACGGCCCGCGCACCAGACCCTCCGGCGTCGACCCCGATGCCACACGACCTTTGACAACTCCACAGTGGAAACAGGCCCGGCCCGGCCGGGATCTCGTAGCGAGAAGATGGGTTGCAGAGTGCGCACTTTCGCTACGAAATCTCGGTAGGGCCGGGGCGATCGACCCTGAAGTGACGACCGCTCTGACCCATTCTCGCTGTCTGAAGGGGCGCGCCTACGCCGACGGTGTCAGCGTCCAGCCGGCAGCAGCGGTGCGCTGGTTCCAGAACTCGGTGTAACGCCCGCCCCGGGTGAGCAGTTCGTCGTGGGTGCCGATGTCGTCGACACCGCCCTGATCGTCGAGGACGACGATCTGGTCGGCGGCGATCACGGTCGAGAGCTTGTGCGCGATGACCAGCACCGTGCTCTGGTCGGCGAGGCGGCGGATCGACTCGGCGACGTGCGATTCGTTCTCGGGATCGAGAGCACTGGTCGCCTCGTCGAAGAGCACGATCGGGGCGTCTTTGAGCAACGCGCGGGCGATCGAGACCCGTTGCCGCTCACCGCCGGACAGCGCCGAACCGCCCTCGCCGACGACTGTGTGCCAGCCATCGGGCAGCCGGTCGACGATCGAGGTGACGCCCGCTGTCACGGCCGCGGCGCGGATCTCGTCGTCGGAAGCATCGGGGCGGCCCAGTTTGATGTTCTCCCACAACGTGTCGTCGAAGAGGTAGACGTCCTGGAACACCTGGGACAGCTGGCCCATGAGCGCACCGGTCTCCTGCTCCCGCACGTCGACGCCACCGACCTTCACGACGCCGCCGTCGACGTCGTAGAACCGGGCGATGAGGCGGAAGATGGTCGACTTTCCCGATCCGGAGGGACCGACGAGCGCCGTCATCGTGCCCGGACGAGCCCGAAGCGACACGTCGCGCAGGACCTGCGCGCCGGTCTCGTATCCGAATGCCACACCGTCGAGTTCGACGGCACCCGGCTCGGTGATCGGCGTCGGCCGCTCGGGCGCGGGCATCCGGTCGGTGTCGAGCACACCGGTGATGCGATTGATCTCGTCGGTGGACATGCGCAGCGTCGAACCGAGTTCGGCGAGTTCGCCGATCGGCCCGAAGAAGCGCGCCGCGAGCCCGAATACTGCGATCAGCAGCGCCGGTTCGATGTGACCCGCCACGGCAAGCCACGCGCCGAGGGCGAGCACGGCACTGAAGACAACCTGCACCGACAACCCGTTCAGCAGGATGCCGAGGATCGAGCGCCAGAGCATCGACTTGCCCACGCGGGCTTGCCGGCCGAGCGCGTCGGCGAGCGGCTTGTGCGCGGAGTCCGAATCACCGAAGGCGCGCAGCACCGCCTGGCAGCGGGCGAACTCCAGCACCCGGTTGTTGACCTTGACGGCCTCGGCACGCTTGCGCCCCTCGGACTTCGCGAGGAACGAGCTCGACAGCTTGCCGACGTACATCAGGAGCAGTGTCCCGACGACCATGAGCAGACCGATGCGCCAGTCGAAGAAGCAGATGCCGATGACGACCACCACGGAGCTGACCGTGTTGACCACGACCGGGGTGATGTAGTGCGCCCCGGTGCTGCCGACGAACATCGTTCCCTTGACCGCGATCTGGGAGACGTCGCCGACCCGGTCGCGGGTGAACCAGCCGAGCGGCAGCGTCACCATGTGGTCGCCGAGGCGGTGATGCAGCATGCGCATCGCGTAGAGGGCCATCGTCATGCCCTTGAGCGACTGGACGTACGCGCTGACCGCGCAGATGACGACGAGCACGGCCAACGGCCACAACCACTGTGCAGCGGCGGACAGATCACCGGTCAGCAGGTGTTCGACGATCGGGACAAGGGTGAGCATCGCCAACCCCTGCGCGATGCCGTAGACGACCACCCAGGTCAGGAAGACGACCATGCGGGCACGTTCGGAACCCAGGATCGTGTAGAAACCGCGGATCATCGTGCCACCTCGCTGCTCGCGACCGCGCCGCGCGCGATCTCCTCGTCCTGTCGGGTGGTCCCGGCCTCGTAGGCGGCCCACATCGACGCATACAGCCCGCCGCGGGCGACCAATTCGTCCTGCCGGCCCTGTTCGACGACCCGGCCCCGATCGAGGACGACGATGTTGTCCGCGTGCGTGATCGAGCCGAGCCGGTGGGCGATGACGAGCACGGTTCGCCCGACCATCAGGGTGCCGATGGCCTGCTGGATCTGCGCCTCCGACTCTGGATCGGCGAAGGCGGTCGCCTCGTCGAGGACGAGGATCGGCGTGTCTGCGAGCAGTGCCCGCGCGATCGAGACGCGTTGCGCCTCACCGCCGGAGAAGTGTGCGCCATCGCCGACCACGGTGTCGTAGCCGTCGGGTAGCTCCAGGATGCGGTCGTGGATCTGCGCGGCACGGGCGGCGTCGTAGACCTGCTCGTCGCTCGCGTCCGGACGGCCGAGCCGAATGTTGTCGCGCACCGACATCGTCAACAGCTGCACGTCCTGCAGCACGAAACCGACATGGCGGTAGAGCTCGGTGGCGGCGATGTCCCGCACGTCCACCCCACCGATGCGGACCGCGCCGGAATCGGGATCGCCGAAGCGGGGCAACAGTGTCGCGAGCGTCGACTTCCCGCTTCCGGACGGCCCGACGAGCGCGGTCACGGTGCCTTCGGCCAGTTCGACGCTGACGTCGTCGAGCGCCTTCACCCCGGACGGCACGCCGAGACGCGGCGGGTAGGTGAAGTGCACGTTCTCGATCCGCACGTCGTGTCCGGCGGGCACCTGCGGGTTGTCCGGGACGTCGAGTTCGGGCTCGGCGAGCAGCGCGGCGATACGCAGCGCCGCGGCCGAGGCCTGCTGACGGGTGTGGACCGCGGTGGACACGGTGAGCAGCGCAGTGGGCAGCACCATCGCGATCAGCGTCGAGCCGACGAGTTCGATGGGCTGGACCCACCCGTTGTCGACGAACCAGTACCCGACCCCGAGGTTGACCAGCAGGATCAAGGGCGCGCTGATCAGGACGGTGGTGACCGCCTGGACACGCAGCATCGGCCCCATGTAGCCGGCGAAGTCGTCGTTGAACTCGTCGGCGGCATCGACGAAACGCCGGTGGGCCTTGCCCGTCTGCCCGAACGTCTTCACCACGGCGACACCCGAGATGAACTCGACGATGGTGGCGCTGATCCGCGCCACACCCTTGTCCATCTTCTCCATCTCGGTCGTGAGGTCGCGAGCCATGTAGGAGTAGGTCAGGGCATACAGCGGCACGGTGGCGACGGCCAGGAGCCCGAGTCGCCAATCCAGGTAGAAGCAGTAGATCAGCGCGAAGATCGGCGAGAGCATCGCGGCCGTCGCCTCGACCGTGGCATGGGCGACCAGGTAGTGCAGATCTGCGACGTCGTTCTGCACGGACTTGCGGACCGCACCGGAGCTGGTGCGGCTGAACCAGCCCAGCGGGAGCCGACCGAGCTTGTCCGCGATGCGGATTCGAAGTTGTGCCTGGAGGTCGAGATCGGCGAAGTGGGTGATCGCGAGCGCGAGGAAGCTGAAGGCCGCGCGTGCGCCGAGTCCCGCGACGACCAGCCACACGACCAACCACACGCGACCCGAATCGACCGGCCCGGGTTCGAGCAGGATGCGTCCGAGTTCGACGATCCCGATGAACGGCACCACCGTTGCCGCGGAGGCGAAGACCTGGACGAACTGGGCGAGGAGCGTGCGCTTCTTCACCGGGGCCAGGATGTCGGCGAGGGCAGCAGCTTTCGCCTTGGACTCGGATCGGGCCTGGGCGCGCGCCGCTTTCGGATCGTCGGGTCCGGCGTCGACGTCGGACACTGGTGCAGGCGCGGCCACATCGGTTCCGCCAATTGTCATATGCGCACAATAACGGCCGGACGCTGGGAAAGGAAAGCTACCCTAACTTCGACGTGCGTGGTCAGCGCGGCAGGATGCCGTCGAGGACAACCGACAGGTACTGGTCGGCGATCGAATCGACCGACATCGAGCCGCCGGGCCGATACCACCGCACGGCAACCCACACGGTGTCGCGCATGAACCGGTAGACCAGTTCGACGTCGAGATCGGCGCGGAACTCCCCGTTCTCGACGCCGCGTTGCAGCACCGACTGCCACAGCCGGCGGAACTCGACGTTCAGCTCGGAGATGTAGGCGAAGCGTTCCTGACTCGAAAGTCGCTTCGCCTCGTCCTGGTAGATCGCGACCGCATTGCGTTCGGCGTCGATGGACTCGAACGACGCGATGACGAGACCGCGCAACGTCTCGGTCGCCGACTTGCTCGACGCCGCGATCTCCCGGTAGCGGGCGAACAGATCGTCGAGGAAGCCACGCAGGATCTCGTCGACCATCGACTCCTTGGAGTCGAAGTGGTGATAGAGGCTGCCGGACAAGATGCCGGCCGCATCGGCGATGTCTCGGACCGTGGTCGACCGCAGGCCCTGCTCGGCGAACATCTGCCCGGCCGTCGCCAGCAGCTCGTCCCGACGTGACGAACGCGCCGGAGCGTCGGCCGTACTCGCAGCGGTCCGGCCGTTCGCGTCGATCCTGGTCTGGCCTCGTGGTGACAAGCGCATCCTCCTGAGAGAGTCTGCGCTCACCCTAGCAAGCGCTTGGCCGGGACCGTCGGACGACGATCCCGGCCAAGCGACCGATGCTACGCGCCGAGGCGCTTGCGCACCTTCTTCATCGCGCGGTTGTTGAAGAACTTCCACAGCTTGAGCTGATTGTTGGTCAGCTTGGTGTCCTTGGGCAGGAACGGCGGCGACATCATCTCGGCGACGCTGACCGGCAACGTCGAGAACGCGACGGCCCGGGCATGACTGAACGTCTCGAAGCCGGTGCGGCCGTGGTAGCCGCCCATGCCGCTGTTGCCGACACCGGCGAACGGCAGTTCGCCGCTGAACAGGTGGATGGCGAAGTCGTTGCCGTTGATCGAGCCGCTGCGGGTGTTGTCGGCGAGCTTCTGGAAACGCTCGTTCTGCTCACCGCACCAGTACATGGTCAGCGGATGCGGGTGCGAGCTGATCTGGCTGATGACCTCGGACAGATCGCGGTAGGGGTACACGGTCAGCACCGGACCGAAGACCTCGTCCTCCTCGATCTTCATGCCCGCCTTGACGCCGGTGAGCAGCGTCGGCGGGATCTTGCGGCGCTCGGCATCCGGCAGCGGCTCGCCACCGGGGATCACCTGCCGCTTCGTGGCGCCGAGTTGCTCGGCGTCGTCGATGAGCCCGAGGATGCGCTCGTAGTTCTTCTGGTTGATCGTCGAGGTGAACTGATCGTTGTCGATGATCGTCGGGAAGTTCTTGGTCCAGCGCGCGACGACCTTGTCGGTGAACTCACCGAGCTTGGCCTCGGGGACGAAGACGTAGTCCGGGCACAGGCACACCTGGCCGCCGTTGACCATGCGGGCATCGGCGAGCATCGTCGCGGCCTTGTCGATGTCGGCGTCGATGTCGACAACCGCCGGGTTCTTGCCACCGAGTTCGAGGGTGACCGGGATCAGGTTCTTCGCGGCCTCCTGGGCCACCGAGGCACCCACCCCGGGCGAGCCGGTGAAGAACATGTGGTCGACCTTGAGCTTCGCGAAGTCCGAACCCGAACCGTGCTTGGAGGTGGCGACCGCCAGCTCCTCGATCGAGAAGTAGTTCGGGGCATGCTTGGCGATCACGTCGGTGGTCTTCGCGGTCACCGACGACGGGCGCAGGATGACCCGGTTGCCGGCCGCGAAGGCCGAGCCCGCGGGCACGATCGTCAGCTGCAGCGGGAAGTTCCACGGCCCCATGATGGCGACGACGCCGAGCGGGTCGTGGCGGATGCTCTGCTTGTAACCGAGCAGGCCCTGCACCTTGGCGACCTTGGACTCGGCCATCCAGTCCTTGACGCCGCGGCGCTGATGCGCGAGGTCGATCATGCAGCCGGCGACGTCGGCGGCCAGCGACAGCTCACGCGGGCGGGAACCGAAGTCCTCGGCCAGCGCTGCGGCGATCTCGTCGGCGTTGTCGAGCAACAGGGCCGCCAGCCGCGTGATGCGGTCGATGCGGGTGTCGGCGTCGGGAATCCCGTCGCGCAGGAACGCCGCGCGCTGGATCTCGACCAGTTCGGTCAGCGTGTGCGCCTCCGACGAGACGCCACGCGTCGAAATCGCGTCGGTGCCGGTGTGTTCAGCAGGCTTGGTCATCGAGATCCCCTCAGCTAGGTCGTGCTGCACCCATGTGCGGCGTTGGAACGAAACGGTCCGCCTGTCCCACACAATAGTATGCGCCAGGTCACACCCACATGTGGGCACGCCTGTTGTCAGAATGCTACGACCCCGAGACCGAAACGTCGAGGGGGTGAACGCTCAGCCCAGCCGCTCGATGATCGTGACGTTGGCGGTCCCGCCGCCCTCGCACCCGCGGCTGACCGCCGAACCTCAGCCCAGCCGCTCGATGATCGTGACGTTGGCGGTCCCGCCGCCCTCGCACATCGTCTGCAGGCCGTAGCGGCCGCCGGTGCGCTCGAGTTCGTTGAGAAGGGTGGCGAACAGCTTGGCGCCGGTGGCGCCGAGGGGGTGGCCGAGGGCGATGGCGCCGCCGTTGGGGTTGACCTTGGCGGGGTCGGCGCCGGTCTCCTTGAGCCAGGCGAGCACGACGGGTGCGAAGGCCTCGTTGATCTCGACGACGTCGATGTCGTCGATGGACAGTCCGGTCTTGTCGAGCGCGTACTTGGTGGCGGGGATGGGCGCGGACAGCATCATCACGGGGTCGTCGCCGCGCACGGACATGTGGTGGATGCGGGCGCGCGGGGTGAGGTTGTGTTCTTTCAGCGCGCGCTCAGAGACGACGAGGGTCGCCGAGGAACCGTCGGCGATCTGCGAGGCGACGGCGGCGGTGAGGCGTGAGCCCTCGGCGAGCACCTGGAGGCCGGCCATCTTCTCCATCGAGGTCTCGCGCGGGCATTCGTCGACGACGCAGTCGCCGAGCGTGACGTTCTCCCTGTCGAACTTGCCGTCGGCGATGGCCGCCCGGGCACGCTCGTGTGATTGCAGGGCCCAGCGCTCCATGTCCTCGCGGCTGATGTCCCACTTCTTGGCCATCATGTCCGCGCCGAGGAACTGCGAGATCTGCGCATCCCCGAAGCGCTCCTGCCAGCCCGCGGATTCCGCTGTGGGCGTCGTGAATCCGAAGTCCTTGCCCGCGATCATGGCTTGGGAGATCGGGATGGCGCTCATGTTCTGCAGACCACCGGCGACCACGATGTCCTGGGTGCCGCTCATGACACCCTGGGCGGCGAAGTGGATCGCCTGCTGACTGGAACCACACTGACGATCGACGGTGGTGCCGGGCACCTCGAGCGGGAGACCCGCGGCGAGCCAGGCGGTCCGCGCGACGTTGCCGGCCTGCCCCCCGATGGTGTCGAGGCAGCCGAACACCACGTCGTCGACGGCTGCCGGGTCGATACCGGTGCGCTCGACGAGGGCGGAGATGATGTGGGCGCCGAGATCGGCGGGGTGGGTCTTGGCCAGCGAGCCGTTGCGCTTGCCGACCGGGGTGCGGACGGCGTCGACGATGTAGGCCTGGGGTGTGGTCATGGTCGGTGCTCCTTGGATCGGTGGAAGTCGGTTGCGCGTCAGGCGCGTTGGCTGGAGATCGAGACGACCTCGCCGGTGAGGTAGGTGGTGTAGTCGCTGGCCAGCATCGCGACGGTTGCGGCGACCTCCCACACCTCGGCGGCGCGTCCGTAGGCCTCGCGGGAGGCGAGTTCGTCGAGGAGGTCGTCGCTGGTGACCTTCGCGAGGAACGGATGTTTGGCGATCGACGGCGCAATCGCGTTGATGCGTACCCCGACGTCGGCGGCTTCGAGGGCCGAACACCGGGTCAGGGCCATCACCCCGGCCTTGGCAGCGGCGTAGTGCGCCTGGCCGCGCTGCGCCCGCCACCCGAGCACCGACGCGTTGTTGACGATGACGCCGTTGTGGTCGACCGATCCGAAGTACCTCAGGGCAGCACGGGTGGCGCGGAAGGTACCGGTGAGCGTGATGTCGAGGACCCGGTCCCATTCCTCGTCGATCATCTCGGCGACCGGGGTCTCCCCACCGAGTCCGGCGTTGTTGACCAGCACATCGATGCGCCCGAGTTCGCTTGCGGCATCGGTGATCAGCGCATCGACCTCGGCGGTGACCTGGACATTGCACGTGCGCTGGGCGACTGTACGGTCGGGGAACTCGGCGGCCAGCTTCTCGGCCGCCTCGCCGAGGCGTCGTTCGTGCCAGTCGCTGATGAGCACATCCGCACCCTCGAGCAGGGCGCGCCGGGCTGACGCGAAGCCGATACCCGTTCCCGCGGCGGCGGTCACCACGACCTTCTTGCCCAGCAGCAGGTCGTGCCCGCCGATCTCGGCGGGCGGGGTGGCGAGCGGCGAGAGCGCTCCGCCCGGCGCGTGGGTCCCGTTGACATCGACTCCGGTCATCTCAACGTGCCTCTCGGGGTAGGCCGAGCACCCGCTCGGCGATGATGTTGCGCTGCACCTCGTTCGATCCGCCGTAGATCGTGTCGGCGCGGGTGAACAGGTAGAGCCGTTGCCATTCGTCGAGTTCGACGTTCTCCGGATCGGTGATGTCGTTGGCCTTGCCCTCCGCGGTCGCGGCCGGACCGATCAGCGAGGGTGCGCCGACGACGTCCATCGCGAGCTCACCGAGATCGCGATGCCAGTTCGCCCACAACAACTTCGACACCGACGCCGCGCCCGCTGGATTGGGCCCGCTCGCTCCGCTCCCGGCGCCCGCTTGCGAAGTCACGTCGCCACCGAGCGTCCGTTGGGCGTGCGCCCGCATGACGGTCAGTCCGATGTCGGCGCGCGCGAGGCGCGATGCGATCTCCGGATCGTCCAGCGCCCCGTTGAC
Source organism: Gordonia sp. McavH-238-E (assembly GCF_022348225.1). Classification (NCBI taxonomy): domain Bacteria; kingdom Bacillati; phylum Actinomycetota; class Actinomycetes; order Mycobacteriales; family Gordoniaceae; genus Gordonia; species Gordonia sp. McavH-238-E. The sequence continues at coordinate 71,965 of NZ_JAKRFE010000020.1, read as the reverse complement.
CCGGGCGAGGTCGGTGAGATTGCCCAGCTCGCGCGCGAATCCGACCTGCTGGCCCAGTGTCGACACTCCGCGTTCGAACTGCAGCAGTCCCATCGCGACCTTCCAACCGTCGCCGGGTTCGCCGACGATCAGATCGGCCTCGGTCTCCGCGTCGTCGAAGAACACCTCATTGAATTCCGAAGTGCCGGTGAGCTGTTGGATCGGACGCACGGTGATGCCCGGCTGGTCGAGCGGAACCAGCAGGAAACTCAGGCCGGCATGTCGCGACGATCCCTTCTCGGTGCGCGCGATCACGAACACCCACTGCGCGACATGCGCGAGCGAGGTCCAGATCTTCTGGCCGTTGATGATCCACTTGCCCGAGCCGTTCGACTCGTCGAGGCGTGCGGACGTGGACACACCCGCGAGATCCGAACCGGCGCCGGGCTCGGAGTAGCCCTGCGACCACAGTTCGGTGACATCGACGATCCCGGGCAGCAGACGCCGCTTCTGCTCGTCGGTGCCGTAGGCGATGAGCGTGGGGCCCAACAACTCCTCGCCCAGGTGGTTCACCCGCGCCGGCGCGTTCGCGCGGGCGTATTCGCGGTGGAAGATGATCCGCTGCTCGAGCGTCGCTCCCCGACCGCCGTACTCGACCGGCCAGCCGATGCAGGTCCAGCCGGCGCGGGCGAGGTGACGGTCCCATTCAAGGCGTTCGGCGAAGAACTCGTGTTCGCTACCGGGGCCGCCCCGACCCTTCAGATCGGCGAAGTCGCCCGTCAGGTTCTCGTCGAGCCACGTCCGCACCGCGGCCGCGAACTCAGTGGTGGCGTTCGGCGTCGATTTCGCCCATTCACCCAGGTCGACGGCACGATCGGCGAGATTCGTCGTGGTCATGAGCGCTAGCATAACGCACCAAGCAAGTGCTAGGTTGGGGCGCATGGCGCAGACCTCTCTGCACGAGACTCTCCCCTCACCCACCACACCCGCCGCCGTACGTCGCGCAGCGCACACCTGGGCCGACCGTATCGCTCTCGTCGACGCGCAGTGGGCCCCTTCGTCGCATCCGCGCCTCGAGTTGACCTGGGCGCAGCTGCACGGCGCGGTGCGCACCTTCGCCGGTGCGTTGGTGGCGTCGGGCATCCAGGCCGGGGACCGGGTCGCGATCTGGTCACCGAACAGTTTCCACTGGCCGATCGCGGCGCTCGGCGTCCACTACGCGGGTGCCACACTCGTTCCGCTCAACACCCGCTACACCGCGGGCGAGGCGGTCGAGATCGTCGAACGGTCGGGGTCCCGCGCCGTCATCGTGTCCGGCGAATTCCTCGGAGCCGACCACGCGTCGGAGCTCCTGCGCGATCACCGTGCGTCGATGCCGGATCTGGTCGTGCGGGTGCCGCTGACCGACGGCACGACCGCCCCCGACGGCGCCGTCGACTGGCATGAGTTCCTGGATCGGGCGACCGACGACGCACAGACCGAGGCCGACCGTCGCGCCGACGCCGTCTCCCCCGAGGACATCTCCGACATCCTCTTCACCTCCGGGACGACCGGAAAGTCCAAGGGCGTGCTGGCAACTCACCGACAGACCCTCACCGGGTCGTACGGGTGGGGCGCGAACGCGGGACTGCACCCCGGTGACCGCTACCTGATGGTCAACCCGTATTTCCACACGTTCGGATACAAGGCGGGCATCCTGCCGAGCGTCCTGTTCGGCGTGACGATGTTGCCGCTCGCCGTGTACTCACCGGAGCAGGCGATGACGCTCGTGTCCGACGAACGCGCAACGGTCTTCCCCGGCGCACCCACGATCTTCCAGACCATCCTCGACGACCCGAAACGCGCCGACCACGATCTGTCCAGCCTGCGCATCGTCATCACCGGCGCCGCGATCGTGCCCGTCGTCCTCGTCGAACGCCTCCAGCAGGACCTCGGCGTGGACACCGTCATCACCGCCTACGGCCTGACCGAGGCGAGCGGCTTCGTGTCGACGTGCACGCCCGACGACGACGACACGACGGTGGCCACCACCTGCGGGCGGGCGTTCCCGGGCATGGAGATCCGGCTCTCCGACGACGGCGAGGTGCTCGCCCGCGGAGACATGGTGATGGTCGGCTACCTCGACGATCCCGACGCCACCGCTGCGACGATCGACGCCGACGGATGGCTGCACACCGGTGACATCGGGACCATCGACGAGCGCGGCAACCTGAAGATCACCGACCGACTCAAGGACATGTACATCTGCGGTGGGTTCAACGTCTACCCCGCGGAGATCGAGCAGACCCTCGCCCGGATCGACGGTGTCACCGAGTCGGCGGTCGTCGGCGTCCCCGACGACCGGCTCGGCGAGGTCGGCCGCGCCTACCTGACGGTCCGCGCGGACGCCGACCTCGACGAGGACCGTGTGATCGCCTACGCCAAGCAGCATCTCGCGAACTTCAAGGTCCCCCGGTCGGTGGTCTTCGTCGAGCAGTTCCCCCGCAACGCGGCGGGCAAGATCCTCAAGCGCAACCTCACCTGACCCCACCCGGGATTCCGCTTCGAAATCCCGGTCAGGAGCGGGGCTTCACCAGGGGGAAGAGGATGGTGTCGCGGATGCCGAGGCCGGTGAGGGCCATCAACAGACGGTCGATGCCCATCCCGGTGCCGGTGGTCGGCGGCATGCCGTACTCCATCGCGGCGAGGAACTCCTCGTCGAGGACCATCGCCTCGTCGTCACCGGCGGCGGCCAGGCGCGCCTGGTCGGCGAAACGCTCGCGCTGGATGACGGGGTCGACGAGTTCGGAGTAGCCGGTCGCCAACTCGAAGCCGCGCACGTAGAGGTCCCACTTCTCCACGACGCCGGTCACCGACCGGTGCGCGCGGACCAGTGGCGAGGTCTCGACCGGGAAGTCGCGGACGAAGACCGGGCGATCCAGCTTCTCACCGACCATGTGTTCCCAGAGTTCTTCGACGAGCTTGCCGTGGCCGTACCCCTTGTCCTTCGGGATCTCGAGGCCCACCCGTGCCGCGATCGCGAGCAACTGGTCGACGGTGGTCTCGCCGTCGGCGCCCGCGGGGACGATCTGCTCACCGAGTGCCTCGGACAGCGACGGGTACATCTCCAGCGCGGTCCACTCACCGGACAGGTCGTAGGTGGAACCGTCCGGCATGGTCGGGGTCTGGGTGCCGAGCGCCGCCTGCGAAACCTCTTGCACGAGTTCGCGGATCATGACGGCGGAATCGTCGTAGGTGCCGTAGGCCTGATAGGTCTCGAGCATCGCGAATTCCGGCGAATGGGTGGAGTCGGCACCCTCGTTGCGGAAGTTGCGGTTGATCTCGAAGACGCGCTCGATGCCGCCGACCACACAACGCTTGAGGAACAGTTCCGGTGCGATGCGCAGGAACAGGTCGATGTCGAACGCGTTGGAGTGCGTGACGAACGGTCGCGCCGCCGCACCGCCGTGCAGGGTCTGCAGCATCGGGGTCTCGACCTCGAGGAAACCTCGACGGCCCAGGGCCGCACGGAGTTCGGCGATCACCGAGATCCGGGTCCGGGCGATGCTGCGCGCCTCCGGACGCATGATGAGGTCGACGTAGCGCTGCCGCACGCGGGTCTCCTCGTTCATGTCCTTGTGGGCGACAGGCAACGGACGCAACGACTTCGACGCCATCTGCCAACCGTCGGCCATCACCGACAGTTCGCCGGTGCGCGAGCTGATGACCTCGCCCGAGATGAAGACGATGTCTCCGAGGTCGACCTCGGACTTCCACCGCGCCAACGCGTCCTCGCCGACGCCGTTGAAGCTGACCATCGCCTGCAGCTGGGTGCCGTCGCCCTCTTGCAGCGTCGCGAAGCACAGCTTGCCCTTGTTGCGCAGGAAGATCACGCGCCCGCTCACGCCGACGTGTTGTCCGGTCTCGGTACCGGCCTCGAGGTCGGGATAGGCCGCGCGGATCTCACCGAGGCTGTGGGTGCGCGGGATCGCCACCGGGTAGGCCTCGCGACCCTCGGCCAGGATCCGCTCACGCTTCTCGCGGCGGATCCGCAACTGCTCGGGAGTCTGCTCGTCGGTCGCTTCGGGCGTGGCGGTGCTGGTCGGGCTGTCACTCACCCCACGCACCCTATCGGGGCCGGTCATCGACTCCCAACTCACCGCCCGGCCGTGATCGAGGCCACAACCGGGTCGTGCCGGGCGCGGGTTCAGCTCTCGTGTGCGGAGATGACGGCGAGGTCGTCGGGGCGGATCCGGCCGTTGACCCGTGCCGACCGCATCCGACGGTGCCCGCCGACGACGAACACCGCACCGTGCACGCCACGCGCCTGCAGGTGCCACGCGAGCCATTCGGCCTCGTGCCCGTCCTCGCTGACGAGAATCCATCGCGACTCCGGTCGGGCGGCGCGCAGGGAATCAGGGGTGTCCGGCGTGAGCCGGTCGAGAACCTCGACCGCATCGATGGCGAGGGCACCGAACAATGCGCCGTCGAGCTGACGGCGCCGGTGGGAGCGGACGTCGACCGGGATCGCGCCGGCGGCGACCGCGGACGCGTAGTCGTCGACCCGCAGGGACAACGGCGCACGGGGTGCCGGGGCGACAGTGGGCGGCGCAACGGAGAACACCGAGGCGGGCGAGGTGACAGCAGAAGAAGCAACCGAAGCGGTCATGAGGAGATGTCCTGATGTGATCGAGATCGAGCGGGGAGCGCGAAGTAGGGCAGCCGCAGACGCGGTACTAGCCCCGACAACACTCCTGACAGCTCATGATCACGGCGACGAGTATGCCACAGCCCGCCCCGACCGGCCAGACCCCGATCGGACCGACGACGTCACACTTCCGGCGGCTCCCACCGCTGCACGCGTCGCATCTGCGCATTGAGGACGGCGTCGGGCGTCATGCGCAGGGCGAGGTCGCGGGCCCGGACCGCCGGCCCGGCGCGCATCTGGCCGACCCGGCCGACCATCGACGCCTGCCGCGCGATCCGTTGGGTCCGCGGGCGCCGCAGCTCGTCGTAGACCCGCAACGTGTCGTCGAGACCGCCGGGACCCGACCTGCGCAACAGGGCCACCAGGGTGGCCGCGTCCTCCATCGCCTGGTTGGCTCCCTGACCCAGATTCGGCGTCATGGCATGCGCGGCGTCGCCGACGAGGACGCACCGCGATCCGACGAACGTCGGCAGGGAGGCGGCGAGTTCCTCGATCGGGAGATACCCGACGTCCGCCGGGTCGGTGGCCTCGAGCAACTCCCCGATCGGCCGGTGCCACCCCGAAAACCGTTGCCGCACTTCGTCGAGACCGTCGTCAGCGCCGTCTCCTGTGGTCGACACCGAGGCGAACCAGTAGACGTGTCCGTCCGGCAGCGGCGCGATCCCGAACCGCGCCCCACGACCGGTCGTCTCACCCGCGGCGTCGACCCTCACCGGGGTCGATGTGACAGCTCGCCAGGCGGAGTAACCGCACCGCCGGACGCCCGGGTCCGCGACGACCGCGGGCCGCACCCGGCTGCGGAGGCCGTCGGCGCCGACGATCAGATCGCAGTCACCGATCTCGGTTCCATCGGCCAGGCGCACAAGTCCACTCCCGGGCGAGATGTCGTCGACACCCGATCCTGTCCGGATCTCGACGTCGTCGGTCACCGCGGCGAGCAGGCCCGCGTGGAGGTCGGTGCGGCGCACGACGCGCATGTCGACCAGTGACGCCGGGTCGAATCGGCTGAGCCACCGGCCGTCCGGCGTCCGGGTCCCGCTTGTCAGCTGGGTCGGCGCGACGGCGTCGCCGAACACCGACCCGAGCCTGAGCGACTCGAGGGCGCGGACCCCGTTGGCGAACACGCTCAGACCCGCCCCGCCGCCCCGTACCTCAGGTGCCCGCTCCACGACGGTGACGCGCGCCCCGTTGCGTGCCAGACCGGCTGCGGTGCACAGCCCGGCGATCCCCGCACCCACCACCACGACCTTCATGACTTTCTTCTCCACATGGAGAAGAAGGATAGCAGATACACTTCTCCAGGTGGAGAAATCGACGACTGCATCGACTCGCGACGTGCTGCTCGACACCGGCATCACCCTCATCGGCACCCTGGGTATCCGCCAGGCGTCCGCACGCGCCGTCGAAGACGCGGCGGGAGTGCCACACGGGAGCGTTCGGCATCACTTCGGCGGGCTGAGCGGCTTCCTCGCGGCTCTCGTCGAGCACGTCTTCACCGCTGACCGCGCCGCCGACGGCGAGTCGACGCGCGAGGTGATCGCCCGCTGGTTGGGCACCGACCGGATCCGCACCCGGGCGCGCTACGAACTCATGCTCCTGGCGACACGCGACGAGGAGCTGCGCCGGGCCATGGTCGGACACCGCGACCGCTATGTCGAGGCGCTCGTCGACGGCGGGCTGCCCCGCACCGAGGCCCGCCAACTCGTCGCCGCGCTCGACGGCCTGGTCCTCGACGCACTGCTGCGGGACTCCGACGGCACCGACGCCGACCACGATCCCACTCCCCTGCTGCGCGCGTTCCGCTGACACCGGCAGGCGTGTTCACGCCTCCCCGACGAGATCGGCGGCCAGCGCACGCAGATGTGCGGCCAACTCGTCGACGCCGGGTTGTTCGACCGGGAAGTGCCCACACCCGGTCAGCAGGTGGATGTCGGTACGCGCCGCGATCCGTCGCGCGAAGCGCACACTGACCTCCGGCGGTGTCCAGGAGTCGGCCGCCGGGTGGACCAGCAGCACGCGCGGACCCCGGTACTCCTCAGGGGCCGGCACCTCGTGGGTCATCAGGTCGGCCAGGAATCCCAGCGAGACCGACGATCCGGCACCCAGCCGGTCGTCGAGGCAGGCCCGGGACAGTGCCGGGTCGAGACTCATCGCGGACATCGGCGCCACCCAGCGGATCGGGAATCGCACCCGCGCGAGTGTTCCGAGGCGCGCGAGCACCGGCATCAGCGGGGAGAGTCGCCCGAGCATCGGGGTGCGCGCGACTGCTCGCCGCGCGTCGGGATCGCCGGCCAGATCCAGCAGGCAGGTCGCGACGACCGCGGCGACCCGCCCGGTACGGTTCGCGACCTCGTAGGCGAGCATGCCGCCGAGGCTCGCACCCAGCACGACGAGGGGCCGCGGATCGTCGTCGGTCTCGGCCACCACGAGGTCGCAGACCAGATCGATCCAGTCCTGGTGGCGAACCCGCCCGGGGTCGGCGACCCGCGTACGGCCGTACTGCGGCAGATCGGGAGCCAGCACCTCGTACCCCTCGTCGGCGAGGACCGCACCCAGCGGCCAGACCAGGGCGCTGTGTCCGCCACCTCCGTGCAGCAGCAGCACGCGCAGTGGGGCCGCGTTCCGGCGCGCCCGCAGGATGTGCACATCCACCTCCCCGCACGGCCGGTCGGAGCTCGACGGCCAGGCCCACCAGCCGGATTCGGCAGCCACCCCGGTGGCTGCGGACCGCCACGGTTCGGGCAGGAAGCGAAGGTAGGATTCGGGCGTTCCGGATTCGCGGATCATGCATCCATCGTCGAACCGGAGAAGTCCACCGGCAACTCGCATTCCACCGACGTCGAGAAGATGCGAAACATACTCGGCGGCACCGGTCTTCGTTCACCGTCGGCCTACTTCTCGGGCACTCACTCAGCTTCTCGACGTCGGGGAGCACGGAGCCGACGTCCACCGCATCGCCGAGAATGTCGGACTGCGACGAGCTGCGACGCGATAGCGTGTGGGCCGACGGTGAGGCGGTGGGCGATGCGAGGGTCTTCGCGAGTGGGTGCGGTGGTCGTGGTGATGGCGTCTGTGGTTCTGGGACTCCAGCCGACGACGGCCGCGGCGGCGCCCGGATGCGCCCACGTGACGGTGACCGAGGTCGTTCCGTCGTCGACGCCGACCGGATGGTCGGAGAACGTCGGCTACGACGCCGACGGAAACCTGTGGGTGTCGCGGATTCTCGAGAACGTCGTCGAGAGACGTGACCAGCGGGGCCGGGTCACGGCTCGCGTCCGCGTCGAGTCACCCGGCGCCGTCCGTCTCGGCCCGGACGGTCTCCTCTACATCGCCGCTGGCGACTCGCCGGTCAACATGCTGCCCGGGTCTCCGCTGGTCGGCAAGGTCCTGCGGATCGACCCGCGTTTGCCCTCCGCGCCGGCGAGCGTCTTCGCACGCGGACTGGGTATGCCGAACGGGCTGGCCGTGGACCGCACCGGCGACGTGTACGTCTCCGACGGGCGACTCGGGGTCGTGCGGATCCGCCCCGACGGTTCCATCGATCGCGCCTGGTCGGCCGCGGCACCGAAGAACCTGACTCTCAGTGCCACGATCAACGGAACCGGGATCAACGGCGCCGTGATCGTCGGTCGGGACCTGTATGTCACGCTGACCATGAGCGCAACGGGTCGCGTGCTGCGTGTCCCGCTCGCCGATCCCGCCGCCTCCTCCGTGGCGGCCGATCTCACCACTCCGCTGCCGGGTGTGCTCGACGATCTCACCGCGGTCGGCCCCGGACAGCTCGCGGTGTCGTCGACCACCGGCCAGGTCCACCTCGTGGACGTCGGGACCGATCGGATCTGCACCACGAACGTCGGGCAGCCGGTGACCGCCCTCGCCGTGATACCCGGATCGACCGGTCGCCTCGTGGCCGGGACGGAATCGGGGGCGCTGCTGACCCTGTCGATCGGCCGCTGAGTCCACTCCTCCGCCGCGAACGCGAGATACCGAACAGATGCGCAAAAGACCACGGCAACAACGCTCTTCGTTCACCGTCGAGACGATCCTCGAGGCGACCACACAGCTCCTCGACATCGAGGGCGCGGAAGTGACGACCAACCGCATCGCGGAGAAGGCCGGGGTGTCGGTGGGGTCGATCTACCAGTACTTCGGCGACAAGCAGGCGATCTTCGACGAACTCGCGCGGCGCCACCTCGACGACGCCGACCGGGCGATGACCGCGGTGCTCGACGACAATCCGGTGGGTTCCAGTCCATGGCCGGAGGTGCTGCGCGCCGTGATCGAGGTCGCGGTGCGCGAGAACTCGACACACGGTCGTGCCCATGGGCGCCTGCGCGAACTGGCCGATCCGGCACGCCTGGCCGCCGGGTACACCGCGCTCGTGGACACCCTGATCGCTCGGCTGACCGCCTACCTCGTCGCCGACGGTTGGACCGTGGAGTCCGCGGCGGTGGACCTACGGCTCGCGTTCGCGGCCGTCGATGCCCAGGTGCATCAGCTGGCCGGCACCGAGCTGACCGGCGACGAGCTGACCGACCGAGTCAGCGCCTACACCGAAGCCGCGCTCCGCGGGCGCTGACCACAGCGCCGGCGGCCGACCGCCTCGAGATGCGAGAATCACTTGCCGCGCCGCGGGTTGGCCTTGGCCCGTTCGTGGACCAGGCGCAGCCCCTCGAGGGTCAGATGCGGGTGATGGTCGGTGAGCGAACGACATTCGTCGAACATGAGCGGGGCGAGGTAGCCGGTCGCGACCACGGTCACGTCGTCGCCGCCGAACCCCGGGACGGTGTCGCAGACACGGTCGACCAGTCCGTCCACCTGACCGGCGAAGCCGTACAGGATGCCCGACTGGAGCGCCTCGACGGTGTTCTTGCCGAGCACGCCGCGCGGCGGCATCAACTCGACCTTCCGAACCGTGACCGTGTGTTCGGACAGCGCCTCGACGGCAAGGTTCACCCCGGGTGCGATCGCCCCGCCGAGGAACTCGCCCGACGCCGAGATCGCATCGACGACCGTCGCCGTGCCGAACGCGACCACGATGCAGGGCCCGCCGAATTCATGATGGGCGGCCAGACAATTGGAGACCCGGTCGGTACCGACCTCTTTGGGATTGTCGACCAGGAGCGGAACACCGGTGCGCACGCCGGGTTCGAGCAGCACATGCGGACCGTTACCGAAGTAGCGCGGCACCATCACCCGGAGCTCGCGGAGCAACGACGGCACCGTCGACAACGCACTCACCCCGGTGACCTGGTCGATGTCGTCTCCGAGCATGCCCCGGAACGCCCAGGCCAATTCGTCCGCGGTGTAATGCGGGTCGGTGTGAATCCGCCAGTCGCGCACCAGTCGCGCGTGGTCCCCCACCCCCGCATACACGCCGAGATGGATGTTGGTGTTCCCGACGTCGACGGTGAGCAGCATCGAAAGTCGTTGCCGTGTCAGAGCGAGGCGTCGGCGAAGACCGGACCGTCGAGGTGCCGGGGGTCGAGCAGCCCCGACCCCTCGGGCACATCGGCCGGATCGTCACCGGTCGTCACGATCCGGTTCTGCGCGTCCACGAACACGACGTTCGGCGAGTACTCCCGCAACTCCGCCGCGTCGAGCATGCTGTAGGCGATGATGATGACGAGATCACCCGGATGGACGAGATGTGCTGCCGCACCGTTGATCCCGATGACACCACTGCCGGGTTCGCCGGCGATCGCGTAGGTCACCAGGCGGGCGCCGTTGTCGATGTCGACGATGGTGACCTGTTCGCCCTCGAGCAGGCCCGCGGCGTCGAGCAGGTCGGAATCGATGGTGACCGAACCGACGTAATGTAGATCGGCCTGGGTCACGGTGGCACGGTGGATCTTCGAGGTCATCATGGTGCGCAACATGGTCATCGTCCCTCTGTCGTGGTTGCGGTGGCGTTGGTCCAGGCGATTTCTTCTTCGAGCGCGGCGAGTCCGCCGATGCTCACGCCCACGTTGTCGATCAGGCGCGCGTTGCCGAGCCGGGCCGCGACGAGCAGGCGTCCCGGGCCTTTCTCGGGTGGTTCCTCGAGCTGGCGTCCGAGCAGCGCCAGGTAGTCGAGCTCGATCTCCGGCACCGTGGCCAGCACCGAGTGCGCGGCGGCGAGAATGGCGTCGCGCCCACCCTCGGCCGCGTGGGCGCCGGCGACGAGCGAGGCCGACAGCGTTGTCGCCAGTTCCCGCTGCTCCGGGGTGAGGTAGCGGTTGCGCGACGACATGGCCAACCCGTCGGGTTCCCGTACGGTCGGGACCCCCACGACGTCGACGTCGAGATTCAGATCGGTCACCATCTGCTTGATGAGCACCAGCTGCTGATAGTCCTTCTCGCCGAAGAAGGCCGCATTCGGTCCGACGATGTTGAGCAGTTTGAGGACCACGGTCAGCATCCCCGCGAAGTGCGTCGGTCGCGAGATGCCGTCGAGGATCCCGCCCGCCGCACCCGGGTGCACTGTCGTCCGCGGACCGTTCGGATACATCGACGACGCGGACGGTGCGAACACCAACTCGACGCCCAGCGGCTCGAGCAGCGCGAGGTCGGCGTCGAGGGTGCGCGGATACGCGTCGAGGTCTTCGCCCGCGCCGAACTGCAGCGGATTGACGAAGATGGACACCACCACGACCGTGTTGCCCTTGGCCTTGGCGGCCTTGACGAGCTGGAGATGGCCGGCGTGCAGGGCGCCCATGGTCGGGACCAGCACGACGCGCTTGCCCGCGGCCCGTAGCGCGCGGGTGACACGGCTCAGTGACGCCGGCTCCCGATGCACGGTCATGCGACCGGCCGAGTAGGTGGGTTGTCCGTCGAGCGGGCCGCTCACGCCGCCTCCTCCGTGTGGTTCTGTCATCGGTCCTCCAGTGCGTCGATCAACGCCTGCGGCGCATCGGTGTGGTCTGCCGCGCGTCGTGCGAGTGTGCGGTACGCGTCGGCGATGCCGTGCGGTCCGGCGCCGCCGGGCACGGTGCGCAGCGCTGCCAGATGCCGGGTGACCGCGGGGGCATCGCCGCGGGCGACAGGCCCGGTCAGTGCCGAGGGGCCGAGTTCCAGCACGTTCCGCAACGACGCCGCGACCAGCGGGCCGAGGATGCGTTCGGCGAGGCGGTTGCCGTGCCCGTCGACGGTCGCGGTGTCGCGGCCGGAGTGGTCGATCGCGGCATTCAGCGCGACGACCGCGTCGGAGATCAGGGCGATCAGATGGTTGGCGCCGTGCGCCAGAGCGGCGTGATAGAGCGTGCGATCGGCCTCGGCGATCCGCACCGGGTCGCCGCCCATCTCCAGCACCAGCGACGACGCGATGGCCTCGCCCACCGCATCGGCGGCGGTGATCGCGAAGCACGCGTTGGTGAGACGAGCGGTGTCGTCCTCCGACCCCACGAACGTCATCGCGGGATGCAGCGCGATCGCCAGTGCCCCGCGTTCGGTCACCGGTTGCAGCACGGCGACCCCGTGCGCACCCGCGGTGTGCGCCACGATCGTCCCCGGCCGAAGCGAATCGGAGGACGCGATCTGCTCGACAACGGCACTCAGGGCTGCGTCAGGCACGCTGACCAGCAACAACTCGGAGCGCGCGACGACCTCGTCGAGATCGAGGACCTCGGACTCGGGGAGCCGACGCGCCGCCCGGCCGCGGGACTCGGGCGAGCGGGCCACGACGGCACCGACCACGTGCCCGGCCTTCTCCAGCGCCTCGCCCAGCGCGGTGCCGACACGACCGGCGGAGATGAGACCGACGGTGAGCCGAGCCGGTGCCGGCAGGTTCGTCATTCCCGGAAAGGGATCGGTGGGAGCAGGCCGTGCAAACGCGTCGTCCGAGACGAGGTGATCGGGATGCAGGCCATCGCCGACGGCGTCATCGCCACCGGCTCGCCGTGCGGACGGCATACCACCGCTCGGTGAGGTCACCGCTGTCCTCCAGAGTCTCGTTCCAGTCCCGCCTCTGCCGGAGTGACCGTCACGCGAGCGAACTCGGCGCGGCGGCGTCGGCACGGGTACCAGACGTTGCAGAGCAAGAGTAGGTCCGACACCGCGGCCGGTGCCAACCTCTGTGACAGGTGTCACCTCGATGCCGGGACGGGCCCGCCCCCGGAGTTGTCGACCGAACGACGGAACCCTCGATGACCTGGGCTGAAGCGGCGTAGTCTGAGGCGGCCGCCGCCGCTACCGACCCGCCTGCACACGAAGGTCTGCCCATGAGCTTGCAACCGGGCACAGAGTTCGCCGGATACACGGTCGTGCGCAAGATCGGTGCCGGTGGCATGGGCGAGGTGTACCTCGTACGTCATCCACGACTCCCCCGCCACGACGTCATCAAGCTGCTCGCCGAGCACGTCTCGAACGATCCGACCTTCCGTGCCCGGTTCACCCGTGAGGCCGACCTCGCCGCCCAGCTCGACCATCCCTGCATCGTCAGCGTCTATGACCGGGGTAAGGTTGACGGACGGCTCTGGATCTCGATGCAGTATGTGCCCGGAACGGATGCGGCCGCGCTGCTCGCCACCTCCCCCCGGGGACTTCCGTTGGCCGATGTCGCGGCCGTGGGCGACGCCATCGGCGCCGCACTCGATCACGCGCATCGGTGCGGGCTGCTCCATCGAGATGTCAAACCGGCGAACATCCTGCTGAGCGGCGAGGAGTCCGACCCACGCTCTCCGGGCTCTGCCGTGCGACGACGAATTCGCCTGGCCGACTTCGGTATCGCGCGATCGACCGACGGCGGCGCAACCTCACTCACGTCGACGGACCTGGTGATCGGGTCCTTTCCGTACTCGTCACCCGAGCAGCTCTCGGCCGGCTCCCTCGATGCCCGCAGCGACGTGTACTCCCTGTCCTGCAGCGTGTTCGAGTTGCTCACCGGCACGGTTCCGTTCACCGCACGCACACCGGCGATGATGATCCACCACCACCTCAGCACACCGCCTCCCGAGGTGTCCGCCCTCCGGCCCGACGTCCCGCGGGCAGTGGCCGCCGTGGTGCGTTCCGGGCTCGCGAAGGACCGGGCCGACCGGCCGTCATCGGCGGGAGCCTTTGCCGCGGAGCTCCGTTCGGCGATCGACACCACCACGTTCGTACCGGCGCCGGGAGCGAGGCGAGCGGCCCAGTTCACTCCGACCGTCCGCGCGCCCACCGCCGCGATTCCCGCAACCGCCGCAGTCCCACCGCGCGGCCGCGCGTCGCGAACCGGTCCACCGAGGACGCACGCGGGTGCGACCGCGTATTCGGGATTACCGGAACATACTGTGCCGCAGCATGTTCCAGAATTGTCGACCGTTCGGGCTTCACAGGACCTCCCGGTGCTGGACCCACCGCCGGTCGACACCCGCCCGGCCCGGCGCACCACCGCGGCGCTCGCCTGCGGCGTCGCGGCCGTTCCGTTGAGCGTCGTCGGCGGGCTGGGCCTGCCGATCGGGGTGGCCGGCTGGTATCTGGCCGGTCGCGGTCAGCCGAACTCGGCCCGCCGACTCGCCCGGTTGCTGTGTGCACTGGGCGTCGTCCTGAGCCTGGGGTTCATCGTATTCACCGTCGGACGAGCCGTGACGATGCAGTTCTGACCCGAACCTTCTGTCTCCGGTGGGTTTTCGTGAGTGTCAGTAGTAGCGGGCCCGGGACTGCTGCGGGTCGCGCCCCTGCCGCGACAAGGCACCGAACACCGAATCGACCACCCACAGGGTGACGATCCCCGCCACGATGTCGATCACATCGTCGAAGGGCGAACGGAATCTCGGCGAGAAGGGATCCAGCACCTGCGAGGCCGGGACGTCGAGGAGTCGTCCCGTACCGTCGACGATCGCGTCGACCGGATTCGACGCCCAGCCCTCATAGGCGTTGATCGCCAGCAGAGCGATGACCGGAACCGCCAGGACCCACCAGAATCCACGCCGACGCGCGACCGACCACGCGACGATCAGGAGGACGACGAAGGCGGGCATGTTCTCCGAACAGAAGGTGAGGATCGGGTACTCACCCGACCGCACCAGGACGGGCACCTGGCCGCCCCAGAATCCGAGCGCGCCGACCGCGCCGATCGCCACCGCGACACCCGACCGAAGCGGGCTCCGCGCCCAGATCCCCAGCACGAGAACCGTGTACAACGGCATCAGGGCGGTCAGCGACCAGATCAACAGCAGGCTCGCCTCGGGCCCGTTGGCCTGGAGATTCGCGTAGTACTCGGGGAACGGGGTGCCGTCCAGCGGGTCGAATGCGAAGAGCCACAGCACAGTCGGCCACCAGGCGAAGACCGGCAGGAACAGGGCGGCACTCACCAGCGACTGCTTGACCGCGTTCCCCCGGTCGGTGTGGCGGATCGCGACCATCGACGGACCGGACCCGGGTCCGAGACCGAACTCCCCACCAGCGAGCGTCTCGCTCATACGGGAATACTAGGGCGATCGTCCAACTCGCACGGCCGAAATCGCAGCAACGTCACGGATGTGACCCGAACGGATGACAGAAACGTTCGGGGGATTGACCGGTGGCTCAGCCGTTCCGGCGGCGTCGCCCGCCCCCGGACGTCTCGGCCTGCGAACGCAACTGGTTCAGGAGTTCCGAGACCGGCAGCCCCGCCGAGTGCGCCGATTCCGCGTCGTCGTCGGAGGCGCGTCGGCGGCGGCCGCCACCGTAGGACTCCGCGGCCCGGCCACCGGGCGGATTCTCGTGCCGGCCCGCGGCCGAGAGGAACGCGGGCGGTTCCACGTCGTCATCGGTGTCGGTGGCGTCTGGGGCCTCGGCGTCGGGTGCACCGGCGGGCGTGCCGGTTGCCCACTCATCGGTCGGGGTGTCGTCGGTGTACAACGGTTGATCCGCGGCGCCGACCTCGGCCGCCGTGTCGGCGGCCGGCGTATCGGCGGTCCGAGGTGCCGACTCCTCGGCGCCGTCACCGAGGTAGAAACCGCCGGAGAACGGGAGCGACGCGGACTCGGCGGTGCCCGTGCCGGCGGAACCGGCGGTCGGTGTGGCCGCCTCCGTGGCATCGGGAGCGTCGGTGTCGACGATCTCGGCGTCGGACACACCGGCGTCTGGCACGTCGGCGTTCGGGACATAGGTGCCGGGCGCCTCGTCACCGCCCGGCCTGTCACCGGCGCCGACCTCCTCGGGCGGGACCTCCGTCGCGATACGACCCGAGATCGGATCGTCGGTGACGATCGGGATCACCTCGGTCATCTCGTTGGGGTCGACCGGACCGGTGTGCCGCCCGTCGTCTGTGGTGGGAGCGGTGGCCGCGAAGTCGCGGGCGGCGAGCACCCCGTCGTCGGCGTAGGTCGCGCCGTAGGAGGACACGCCCCCCAGGTCGCCGGTGAAGTCACCACCGAAGGAAGCGCCGGCCCGACGTCCTGTCCCGGACTCGTCGTTCAGGCCCGAGGCCAGTTCGCGCATCTTCTCGCTGGACAACGCGACCCGCTGGTCCGGGAGCGGCTCGCCGAGGAGCATCTCCAGGCTGGAGCGCAGCGCCAGGACCTGAGCCTTCAGTTCGGACAGTTCTTCGTTGGACTCCGCGGTCACCTCTTTGCGGATGGTCGTCTCGACGTCGAGTTCGTACTGACGACGCGCCGCGATCTCGCGTTCGAGCTGCAGTTCGTAGACGAGACGAAGGTCCCGGCTCTTCGCCTCCGCACTCTCCGCCTGCCGTCGGAACTTCGTCACCAGGATCGCGCCGATGACGGCCGCCCACAGCGCCGCGATGACCGCCAGCGAGCCGGTGATCGACAATCGGTCGGTGAAGACCATGAGGATGCTGGCCACCAGGGCGAGCACGATCAACAGGCCGAGCAACCACTGAGCCGGTGACCGACTCGACCGGCGCGAGTCGGCGGCACGGCCGTTCGAGGTCGTCATGATCGTGAATTTACCCGCTGTGAGTACATTCGGACGTCAGGCGGGTGCGGAGTTTCTCAGATAGTCCGCATGTTAGGCGACACATCTGCGACCCCACCGCCGGTCGCGGCAACCGTCACGAATCGCCCACCGCAGACGGGTCGTCGGGGGTTCGGCAGCAGTACTCCAGCCACAGCGCCGCGGCGACGAGGACCACGCCGCCGACGAGTCCGACGATGGCACCCGGCCGGTCATGGTCGGCGGCGGCCAGGTCGTGTTGCCCGAGCAGGAACGCCAGCAACCCCAGCCAGACGCCGACGGCGATCGCACCGAGGATCGCAGAAGCCTTGGCCAGGGCCAGCACTCGCGCCGCCGTGAGCGGATGAAGCTGCCCCCGCGCGCGACCCACGTCTCGGGATTCGACGCGGGAGCGGACGACGAAGG
Source organism: Gordonia sp. McavH-238-E (assembly GCF_022348225.1). Lineage (NCBI taxonomy): Bacteria > Bacillati > Actinomycetota > Actinomycetes > Mycobacteriales > Gordoniaceae > Gordonia > Gordonia sp. McavH-238-E. The sequence continues at coordinate 55,038 of NZ_JAKRFE010000020.1, read as the reverse complement.
CGATGACGATCTCGAGTGCCGCAAGCACATACAGCACCACACCGGCGAGCAACGGCAACGGCGGGAAATCGGAATAGTTGTACCGCACCAGGATCCACGCGACGACGGCGGTGACCGCCGCGATCGCGGCGAGATCGCGGACCCGGGTGGGACCGAGGCCGCTCTGCTCGTCGTCCTGATCCGGCCGCCGCGGCTCCGGCGCACTCACGAGTCGGCCCCGGTCAGACGGCCGACCGCGCGCACCGCATCCCGCTCGGTGGCGTCGAGCCCCGCGACGAGGTCGGCCACCGCACGGACACCCGCCGGTGTCCACAGGGTGGCGGCGGGCTCGATCTCCAGCCACGGGACGAGCACGAAAGCCCGTTGCGCCGCACGGGGATGGGGCAGCGTCAGGTCCGGGTCGTCGGCGACCACGACGCCGCCCGCGTCGGCCACGGTGATCACATCGACGTCGAGAGTTCTTGGCCCCCAGCGGATGTCCCGGGTCCGTTCGGCCGCGCGCTCGAGTTCGAAACCACGCTCGAGCCAGTGCCGGGCATCGTGCGGGCCCTCGACGACGAGCGTGATGTTGCGGAAATCGTCCTGTTCCACCCCGCCCCACGGGGGCGTCGAATAGACGGCGGACACCGCGATCAGCTCGTCGGCGAAACCCTCGACGACCGAACGCAGATATGCCATCGGGTCACCGACGTTGGACCCCGCCGAGAGGACCGCGCGGCTCATCGTGTCCCCATGCGGGAACGACGGGTCACCACCGCGACGTCGTCGAAGGTCAACGGGATCGGCGCCGACGGTTTGTGCACGGTCACCTCGCACGCGCTGATGCGCTCGTCGGTCATGATCGAGTCCGCGACCTCCGCGCCCACCGTCTCGATGAGGTTGCGCGGTTCGCCCCCGACGATGTCCGCGACCTGCTGCGCGAGCGCACCGTAGTCGACGGTGTCGGCGAGGTCGTCGGACTCCCCGGCGGCCTGCAGGTCCAGCCACAGCACGACGTCGATGAAGAAGTCCTGGCCGTCGGCCCGCTCGTGGTCGAACACACCGTGATTGCCACGGACCTTCAGGCCACGCAGTTCGATCCGGTCAGCCATTCGATTCTCCTACCGGTGATGAGGTTCGGGAACCGCCGGCGCGCCAGGCCGCGGCGACCGCAACCGCGTCGCGGCTGCCGGCGACATCGTGGACACGCACGCCCCAGGCGCCCGCGGCGGCGGCGAGCGCCGACACGGATGCGGTGGCCGCATCACGCCCGGCGGGCGGGCGGTCCGCGCCGTCGCGGCTCAGCAGCGTGCCGAGGAAACGTTTGCGAGAGGCGCCGACCAGAACCGGGAAACCCAGCCCGGTGAAGGTGGGCAGCGCGTGCAGCAGGGCCCAGTTGTGTTCGGCGGTCTTGGCGAAACCCAGACCCGGGTCGAGGATCAGGCGGTCGGCGTCCACACCGGCCGACACCGCGGCGTCGACCTGGGCGAGCAGCTCCCCGCTGACCTCGGCGACCACGTCCCGATAACCCCCGACATCGCCGCTGCGGTGGGTGAACCGGCGGTCGGGGCTGTCGCCGGCCGGACGCCAGTGCATCAGGATCCACGGCACCCCCGCATCGGCGACGACCCGCGCCATGTCGGCGTCGGCACGCCCACCCGAGACGTCGTTGACGATCGCCGCGCCCGCCTCCACCGCTGCGGCAGCCACCGGCGCACGCATCGTGTCGACCGAGACCGCCACGCCGCGAGCGGCGAGCTCGCTGATCACCGGTACGACGCGCGCCGCCTCGAGTTCGGGATCGACCCGGACCGCACCGGGGCGGGTGGACTCGCCGCCGACGTCGATGAGGTCGGCACCCTGCTCGATCAATTCGAGTCCGTGCGCGATCGCCGCATCGGCATCCAGGTACCGGCCACCGTCGGAGAACGAGTCCGCGGTGACGTTGAGGACACCCATCACGAGGGTCCGGTGCACTCCCCCGCGAACGAGGACCGGGTGCGCCGTCGTCACCGGGTGATCAGGTCGAGGGCTTCGCCGCGAGACACCGCACTGGTCTTGAAGATGCCGCGGACCGCGGACGTCGTGGTCGTCGCGCCGGGCTTGCGGATCCCCCGCATCGCCATGCACAGGTGCTCGGCCTCGATCACCACGATGACCCCGCGGGGTTCGAGCCTGCGCATCATCGCGTCGGCGATCTGACTGGTGAGACGTTCCTGGACCTGCGGGCGCTTCGCGTACAGGTCGACGAGCCGGGCCAGCTTCGACAGCCCGGTCACCCGACCGGAGGTACCGGGGATGTAGCCGACGTGAGCGACCCCGTGGAAGGACACCAGGTGGTGTTCGCAGGTCGAGTACATCGGGATGTCCTTGACCAACACCAGCTCGTCGTGGTCCTCGTCGAACGTCGTCGCGAGGACGTCGTCGGGCTCGGTGTAGAGACCGGCGAACATCTCGCGGTAGGCGTTCGCCACCCGGGTGGGCGTGCGGATGAGGCCCTCGCGGTCGGGGTCCTCGCCGACCGCGAGCAGCAATTCACGCACCGCGGCCTCGGCACGCGCCTGGTCGAACTCCGATCGAGGTCCGGCGAGTACGGCGTCCTGCCGCTCGTTGATGCTCATCCGGCCACTTTACGAACTCGGCCGCGAGTCGTCGTCATCGGCGCGGTGTCCCCACCCGTTGGTGTCGCCGTTGCGGCCCGGCCGCGGCTCGGGCTCGGGTGGCCAGCCGGGTGCCGACCAATCCCGCGGCGCACCGTAATCCGGACGCGTTCCACCGCCGTAGGACCCGCCCGATCCGCTGCGCCCCGCGCCCGGATCCGGGTACTGCGGGTTGGGGTAGTTCGGGTTCGGGTACTGGGGGTTGGGGTACTGGGGGTTCGGATACTGGGGTCCCGGATGAGCCGGCGGATACCCGTGGTCGGGGTACCGGGGTTCGGGGTTGCCGCCCTGCGCCGGCGGTGTCGGTCCGCCCGGTGTCCCCGGTTCGGGGTACATCGGCGGATAGTTCGGGACCTGACCCGGGACCTGCGGGGCACCCGGGTAGCCGGCTCCCACCGGTTCGGGGATCTTGGCCTGCTCCGGCGGCGGCCACGGCTCGCCCCGTTCGATGGCGAGCTCGCCCGGGGTCTTCACCGGCGGCTTGTCGCTGGGGGTGCGCTCGCCGAAATCGTTGAAGGTGGTGATCCGCGGACGCTTGTCGACGTCGGAGAAGATCTTCTCCAGATCCTTGCGGGTCAGCGTCTCCTTTGCGAGGAGTTCGGTGGCGAGGACGTCGAGGGTGTCCCGGTACTCGGTGAGGATGGCCCACGCCTCGGTGTGCGCGGCCTCGATGAGCCGGCGCACCTCGTCGTCGATCTCACTCGCGATCTCCGCGGAGTAGTCGGAGTGCGACCCCATGGACCGGCCCAGGAACGGGTCGCCCTGGTCCTGGCCGTAGCGCACCGCGCCCAGTCTGGAGCTCATGCCGTACTCGGTGACCATCGCACGCGCGATCTTCGTCGCCTGGTCGATGTCCGACGACGCGCCGGTCGTCGGCTCGTGGAACACCAGTTCCTCGGCGGCACGGCCGCCCATCGCCATCACGAGCCGGGCGATCATCTCCGAGCGGGTCATCAGGTCCTTGTCCTGCTCGGGAACGGCCAGCGCGTGACCGCCGGTCCGTCCGCGAGCCAGGATGGTGACCTTGTAGATCGGATCGAGATCCGGCATCGCCCACGCGGCCAGGGTGTGACCGCCCTCGTGGTACGCGACCACCTTGCGCTCGTGCTCGCTGATGATCCGGGACTTGCGGCGCGGCCCGCCGATGACCCGGTCGACCGCTTCCTCGAGCGCCTCCGCGGTGATCGTCTGCTTGTTCTCACGCGCGGTGAGCAACGCCGCCTCGTTGACGACGTTGGCCAGATCCGCGCCGGACATCCCCGGTGTTCGCTTGGCGAGACCGTCGAGATCGGCACCGGAGTCGATCGGCTTGCCCTTGGCGTGGACCTTGAGGATCGCCCGGCGACCCGCCATGTCGGGGTTGCCGACCGGGATCTGACGGTCGAAGCGGCCCGGTCGGAGGAGGGCCGGGTCGAGGATGTCGGGACGGTTGGTCGCCGCGATCAGGATGACGCCCGAGCGGTCGCCGAAGCCGTCCATCTCGACCAGGAGCTGGTTGAGGGTCTGCTCACGCTCATCGTGACCGCCACCGAGGCCCGCGCCGCGCTGGCGGCCGACCGCGTCGATCTCGTCGACGAAGATGATGCACGGACTGTTGTTCTTGGCCTGCTCGAACAGATCGCGCACACGTGACGCACCCACGCCGACGAACATCTCGACGAAGTCGGAGCCGGAGATCGTGAAGAACGGGACGCCGGCCTCACCGGCGACCGCGCGGGCCAGCAGGGTCTTGCCGGTTCCGGGCGGGCCGAAGAGCAGCACACCACGCGGGATCTTCGCGCCGAGCGCCTGGTAGCGAGCCGGGTTCTGCAGGAAGTCCTTGATCTCGTAGAGCTCTTCGACGGCCTCGTCCGCGCCGGCGACGTCGGCGAAGGTCGTCTTCGGCATGTCCTTGGTGAGCTGTTTGGCCTTCGACTTGCCGAAGCCCATGACCCCACCGCGTCCACCGCCCTGCATGCGGCTCATCACGAAGAAGAACAAGCCGAACAGCAGGATCATCGGCAGCACGAAGATCAGGATCTGCCACAGGACGGACTGCTCGTTGACGTTGGTCGTGTACGGGGTGCCGGTGCCCTGGACGGCCTCGAAGACCTGGTCGCCTGCCTGCGCCGGGTACTTGGCGCTGATCTTGTCGGCGTCGGCGTCGTTGACCTTGATCGGCGACTTGAGCTCGATCCGGAGCTGCTGCTCGCGATCGTCGATGCTGATGAACTTGGTGTTCTTGTCGTTGAGCTGCTGCAGTGCGACGGAGGTGTCGACGCCGCGGTACTCCCGACCGGAGTCGCTCATCACGCTCCAGCCCCAGAGGGCGAGCAGGATGAGCGCCAGGATGGCGAGGTTGCGGAAGACTGTCTTACGGTTCATGCCAGTTGGTGGGGGTCGAGCGGGCTCGCGGGTTCAGTCCCGGTGCCGACGCCGTTCCCATGTCCTTCCCGTCGACGTACACATTGAGGCTACCGGTCAACGATCACGCTGGTGAAACCGTTCCCTCGCAGGTCGGGCGCGTGAGTCACGCGGGAAGTCGCGTCAGTGCGTGTACACCGACGGCTTCAGGCGACCGATGTAGGGCAGGTCGCGGTACCGCTCGGCGTAGTCGAGGCCGTACCCGACGACGAACTCGTTGGGGATGTCGAAACCGACGTCGGCGACCCTGATCGTGGAGCGCACGGCGTCGGGCTTGCGCAGCAGGGCGCACACCTCGAGGCTGCGCGGCGAACGCGTGGCGAGGTTCTTCATCAGCCAGGACAGCGTCAGGCCCGAGTCGATGATGTCCTCGACGATCAGCACGTCACGTCCCTCGATGTCGCGGTCGAGGTCCTTGAGGATGCGGACCACACCCGACGACGACGTCGACGACCCGTAGCTCGACACCGCCATGAACTCCATCTGCGATGGGATCGGGAGCGACCGCGCGAAGTCGGTCATGAACATGATCGCGCCTTTGAGGACACCGATCAGGACCAGATCCTCGTCGATGTCGGCGTAGCGCGACGCCACGGACTGGGCGAGTTCGGCGGTGCGCTGCTTGATCTCTTCTTCGGTGATCAGGACAGCGTCGATGTCAGCGGCGTACGGATCGGCAAACTGCACGGTTCCAGCTTGTCATGTTTTCCCGACGCCGCGACGAACGGGTACCTCGGCGGGGCCGGCAGCCGTCGATCAGAGAAATGACGAAAGGCGACCTGCGGTTTTTCCAAGAATCACCTGCTCACACCATTCATCTCCTTTCACACCGACATTTCGCGAAATTGCTATGCGGATAACAGTCACATAACAACTCATCACACGGGCACCATTCCGCGGGGATGCGTTTCGATGTGGATCAAGCGTCTGACATTCTCGAAAGCAGAGAGCTGAGCACCAGACCTCTGAATCCCCTCCCTTCTCACGCCCTGTCCTGTGTGGACAAGAAGGAGCATTTAGTGTTCCCCACTTCGCGTACCCCCCTGCGCAAAAAACGCCTGAGCGCGATTCTGGTGCTGGTCACCGCTGTCGTCACAGCCTTTGCCGCGACGGCCGAAGCTGCACCTCAGCGGGCCCCGGCCGCGACATACGACGCGTCCTGGAATGCCTCGGCACTCACTCTCACCGTGCACAACGCATCGGTGAGCACGGACAACGGGAATCTGACGATCCGGGATATCGCCGGCGCGGAACTCTTCCGGATGCCGCTCACCTACCGCAACGAATTCCGGCAGTTCCCGATCGACACCCGGACCGCGGGGAACAAGGTCACGCTCATTCCGTCGCGGGACGCCGCACGTTCGTCGGCGCTCAATCCGACCGAGGTCGAGAAATTGCGCGGCGTGGCTCGGCACAATGTCGCGGCTCCGCAGACGCGGCAGGAACGCGACGATCAGGCTCTCGAGCGATTCCAGTCCCAACTCCGCACCGGCACATCGGTCGGGACATTGGTCGGAACGGTCGTCGGTGGAATCGTCGGCGGTGTGATCGGTTGCGTCATCGGACTCGTCGCCGTGGTGGTGGGCTGCCTCGTGGGCGTCGCGCCGGCAGCCGCGATCGGCGGCATCGCCGGCCTCGCACTGGGCGGTGGAGGCACACTGATCGGTGCCGGAATCCACTACTTCGAGACGATCAACTCGCCCTTCACGCCTCCGCGTCGATAGCCGCGGAACCCACGACGACGGTCCGTCTCACCTCGGGGTGAGGCGGACCGTCAGTGTGTCGCCGGACCGGATGACGACACGACGCACCCCGGGGTCGCCACCCACGGCGATCTGGGTCCGGTCGGCGGTGGCCGTCGCGTCCAGGAGGTCGGCGACGGCCGAGATGACCCGGTGGGTCGGTTCGGTCGCCCCGATGTCGAGCAGCCAGGCGCGCAGCACACGCGTCCGGATCGCCGGCGGCGCATCGAGCAGTGGCCCGATCGCCAGGCCGTCGTCGCGCCCGCACTCGGCCAGCACCCGGGCCGCCCAGTCGTCGAGCGCGTCGTTGTCGGCCCGAACCCCCGCGGCGGTACGACACAGCGCCTCGACGACCCCACCGTGCAACGTGTCCTCCAACAACGGGAGGACCTCGGAGCGAAGCCGGACGCGAGTGAATCGCGGGTCTCGATTGTGCGGGTCGTGGTGGGCAGCGAGTCCCAGTTCGGTGCACGCCGCCAGGGTCTGTTGTCTGCGGACCCCGAGAAACGGCCTGCCCCAGGGGTTTTTCCAGACGCGCATACCGGCGATCGACCGTGCCCCGGAACCACGCGCCAACCCGAGCAGCACGGTCTCGGCCTGGTCGTCGGCGGTGTGGCCGAGCAGAACCGGACGGTCACCGCGGGCCGCGTCGAGCGCCGCGTATCGGGCGTCGCGCGCGGCGGCCTCGAGACCTCCACGGCGTCCGACCCGCACCGGCAGGACCTCGACTCGGGCACCCAGGGCACCCGCCGCGTCGGCCGCGGTCCTCGCCACCTGGGCGGAGCCCGGCTGGAGCCCGTGATCGACGACCAGCGCGGTGACGTCGAGGCCCGCGCCGACGGCCGCCGCGGTCAGCGCGAGCGAGTCCGGACCGCCGGAGAGTCCCACGCAGACCTCGGAACCGAGCCGGTGAGCGGCCGCGAAATCCGCGACCGCCTTTCTCACAAGACCCGCTGAATCCATGCCCGCGGGTCGTCGATCTCGTTCGGCAGCGGCATCGTGTCCGGTGAGGTCCACACCGTGTTGAACCGTTCCATGCCGACGGCCTCGACCACCGCGTCGACGAAGGCCTTACCGCGGATGTACTGCGCGAGCTTGGCATCCATCCCGATGAGGGCCCGGATGAGTCGCTGCACCGGATTCTGCGGTGCGGTGCGTCGTTTGTCGAAGGCGGTGCGGATACGTGCCACCGACGGCACGTGCGCCGGACCGACCGCATCCATGACGTGATCGGCGTGCCCCTCGAGCAGGGTGCCGAGGACCATCATCCGCTGGAAGGCGGCATGCTGCTCCGGACTCTGCAGCAGCTGCATCGCCCCGATCACACCCTTCTCGCGCGGGCCGTCGGAACCCCTGAGCGCCTTGGTCATCCGCGTGACGATCTCGGTGGTCGACTCGCCGGCGTCGGAGGTGAGCACCGCGACGTTGTCCTGCATGTAGTCACGTAGCCACGGGTTGGCCGAGAACTGCACGCGGTGGGTGACCTCGTGGAGGCACACCCACAGCCGGAAGTCCGACGGGATCACCTTGAGCTGACGTTCGACGTTGATGATGTTCGGCGTCACCACCATCAGCACTCCGGGTTCGCCGGTCTCCGGATCAGGCGTGAACGGATCGTACTGACCGAGGATCGCGGTGGACAGGAACGCGAGCAGACCACCGGCCTGCAGTCCGCCGAATCGTGCCCCGAGTCCCGGGGAGCCCGCGTCGGCGGATTCCTCGTCGGAACCGAGCATCGATCGCATCGACAGGGAGGCGGCGTCGATCCAGCCGGCCCGGTCGAGGACCCGCGTGGTCGGTACGCGCAGGCCGTCGGCCAGACCCGTGACCTCTCGGACCGGGGCCTCGGCGCGGGTGGCGGCGTCGGCCAGTTCGGCGCGCGCCGCCTCGTAGGTGTACGCGGTCGTCTTCGGGCCGGGGCGGGCGAGTCGTTTCGCCGTGGACGCGGCCAGCGACCAGTCGATCTGCGAACCGATACCCGGTCGGCGTTCTCGCTCGACGGTGTCCTCGGCGCCCGATTCCGGCGTCGTCCCGGTCTCGGTTCCGGCTTCCGCTGCCGCCGGCCCGGCGATTCCTGACGTGGTCATCGGCACCCGCACTCTCTCAGTTGACCCACCACCGCATCGAGGGCGGGTCGCGCGTCCGCCGGCGAGGTGCCGCCGGACATCAGGGCGAACGACAGCACGCGGCCGTCGACTGTCTGCACTATGCCCGTCAACGAACTGACCCCGGTCAGTGTTCCGGTCTTGGCACGTGCCCACCCCGCGCCCGGGTTGTCGGCGGCGTCGAACCGGTCGGCGAGTGTGCCGGTGCCACCGGCGATCGGCAGCCCGTCGAGCATCGGGCGCAGGGCCGGTTTGGCGGGACCACTCGCGGCCGTCATCACCGCGTCGAGCAGTTCCGGCGTGGTCCGGTTCGCGTAGGAGATCCCGGACGCGTCGTGCAGTGTCGTACCGGCCCACTGGCCCGGGAACTCCGACGAGAGCACCTGCTCGATCGCCTCGACCCCACCCGCGTGGGTCGGCTGCCCGCCGCGATGCACGGAGAGTTCGACGGCGAGCGTCTCGGCGAGCACGTTGTCGCTGTAACGGAGCATGTCGTTGACCCGGGTGACCAGCGGGGCCGACTGGACCTTCGCGATCACGCGCTCGTCGCCGGATCCGCTCGAAGCGGTACCGCGTACCTCGGTGACCGGCCCCTCGACACCGAGCGCGGCGGCCAGCGCCTCGCCGGCCATGATGCCGGGGGTCGCGGTGCGGGGCGAGTACTCGTCCAGCGGCTCCAGCCGGGCACCGTCGACCATCAGTGATTCGATCGGCGCGATGTCGCCGCCCTGGATGTCCCGCCGGTCCCAGGTGGTGTCCATCGTCGGCCCGGAGAACGCGCCGAGGTCGACGGCCACCGAGGTCACCGGGATCTCGGTCTCCTCGATCTGGCGCGCGAGGTCGGCGATGCGTCCCGGATCGGTGTAGAAGGTGTCGGTTCCGGCGGGCTGGGCGGACAGGGTGGGGTCACCCGCGCCCCGGAGGACGACCTGCCCGTTGCTGCCGGCCACCACCGTCGTCGTCAGTCGCTGATCGTGCGGCACGGCCTCGAGGACGGCGGCGGCGGTCAGGATCTTGGCGTTCGAGGCGGGAATGCGGGGACGGTCGGGGGTTCTCGTCCAGAGGACCTCACCGGTGAGCGAATCGCTGATCTTGCCGCTGAGCTCGCCCAGCGCGGGATTGCGCAGTGCGGGCGTGATCGCTCGCAGGACCCCTGGCGGCGTCGGCTCCGGCGCGGTGTCGACCACCGGGTCGATCCGCGGGTCGACGGCGACCGCGGCGGGTTGCGGCGGCACCCCGGGCGGGAGTTCCGGCGCCCGGTCGATGCGGAGCGCGATCACGACCGACGCCGTGGCGACGAGGGCCAGGATCACCACCGCGGTGATCGTCCACCACAGAAGTCTCCGACCGCGACGACCGCCGTTTCGGGTGGATGCGCCCACAAAGCCTCCGGGTCTCTCACGGTTCACGGTCGATGGAACGGGCCCGGATGTACGCACAACGAGGGGTACGAACATCGAGGTCGCCGGACCAACAGTATCGTTGGGGCAGCGTGCGGGCGTTTCGGCCCGACGCGGCATCCCCGATCAAGACTGCCAGGAGGAACTGTGGAATTCGATGTGACCATCGAGATCCCCAAAGGTGGCCGCAACAAGTACGAGGTCGACCACGAGACGGGCAAGGTCTACCTCGACCGCTACCTGTACACCTCGATGGGCTACCCGGCCGACTACGGCTACATCGACGGCACCCTCGGTGAGGACGGCGACCCGCTCGACGCGCTGGTCCTGCTCCCCGAGTCGGTGTTCCCCGGCATCATCGTGCGCGCACGGGTCGTCGGCATGTACACGATGACCGACGAGGCCGGCGGTGACGACAAGCTCCTGTGCGTCCCGGCCAAGGACGTGCGCTGGGACCACATCAAGGACATCTCCGACGTGTCCGAGTACGAGCTGGGCCCCATCGCCCACTTCTTCGAGCACTACAAGGACCTCGAGCCCGGCAAGGAGGTCCAGCCGGGCGGGTGGGTCGGTCGCGACCAGGCCGAGAAGGTCGCTCAGGAAGCGATCGACCGCCTCGCCTCGCATCCCGACGCGGCCAACGAGCCCTCGCGGGGCTGACGCCGTCCCGCGTCGCACCATCGTTACGACGGCGGCACCCGGGTGGTCTCCCAGGAGATCCCGCCCGGGTGCCGTCGTTTCCGGTCACCGCGCCTGCCGGCAGCCGTCAGTCGATATGAGGGAAAGCCTTCGTGCGCTTGCCTTCCCGGATCAGAATGGTCTTCACTTCGGTGAACTCCTCGAAACCGGCGTTGCCCATCTCGCGGCCGTAGCCGGACTGCTTCATCCCGCCCGCGGGGAGTTGCGGCCCACCGTCGATCGTGGTGTTCACCCAGACCCGCCCGCTGCGCAGTTTCTTCGCCACCGAGAGCGCCCGGTCGATGTTCTTGGTCCACAACGAGCCCGAGAGTCCGTATTCGGTCGCGTTCGCGAGCGCCACGGCCTCCGCGGCGTCGGCGAACCTGGTCACCGTGAGCACCGGACCGAAGATCTCCTGGTGGAATTCCGGCGAGACCTCGGTGACGTCGAGCACGACCGTCGGCTCCACGAAATGCCCGGACGCGGTGTCCTCTCCGAGCGGAACCCCGCCGCCCACCGCGATCCGCCCGCCGTGGGATTCCGCAGAGGCGATGTGGGCCCGGACCTTCTCGAGGTGACCGCCGTGGATCATCGGGCCGACGTCGGTGGACCCGTCGAGCGGATCACCCACCCGAACCTGCCGCGCGGCCGCGACCAGTCGCTCCACAAACTCGTCGGCGATCGAATCCTGCACGAGCAGACGCGATCCCGCGACGCAGCATTCGCCGTTGTTGAAGAACGCACCGAACAGCACCCCGTCGAGGGCGTCGTCGAGGTCGGCGTCGTCGAAAACGATGTTGGCGGCCTTGCCCCCGAGTTCCATCGACAACCGTTTGGCCGTTCCCGCCGACGCTGCGGTGATGGCGTGACCGGTCGCGGTGCTCCCGGTGAACGACAGCAGGTCGACGTCGGGACTCTCGGCCAACACCGCCCCCACATCGGCGCCGTAGCCCGTGACGACGTTGACGACGCCGGCGGGCACACCCGCTTCGACGAGGATGCCCGCGAGTTCGAGCGCCGTGCCCGAGGTGAACTCGGACGGTTTGACGACGGCGGTGCATCCCGCCGCGAGTGCGAACGGCAACTTCTGGGCGAGTAGGAGCAGCGGGAAGTTCCACGGCAGGATCATGCCGGCCACCCCGGCGGGTTCACGGACCACCAGCGCGGTGGCCCCTTCCCCCAGTCCGGTGTGCGCCTCCCCGTGCGCCGCCATCGCGAGCCCGGCCGCGTATTCGAAGAGCTCAGCGCTTCCGGCGACATCACTCTCCGCATAGCGCAACGGTTTTCCGGTCTCTTCGGCCTCGATGCGTGCGAGACGTTCGGCATTCGCCCGCATCAGGTCGGCGACCCGCAGCAGGGTGCGGGCCCGGTCCATCGACGTCGACGCCGGCCACGGACCGTCGTCGAAGGCGCGCCGCGCCGCCGCGATCGCGCGCAGGGTGTCGGTGCGGTCGCCGGCGGCGTAGACGGCGAGCTCGCGTCCGTCGACCGGGCTGTGCCGGACGATCGTGGATCGATCGTCCGCGTCGTCGAAGGCCCCGTCGACGAAGATCCCGTATCGACGGATGGTCGCGGGGTCGGCGGCGGTGGTCATCTGCATGTGGAACTCCTGGTCGAGAGGGTCGAGATGAGGGGAACGGTGCGACGGGCCCTTGTCAGTGCTCGTGGATCAGCACGCCGCGCAGGTTCTTGCCCGCGTGCATGTCGACGTAGGCCTCGTTGATCTGGTCGATCGTGTACCGCGCGGTGATCAGTTCGTCGAGCTTGAGCTGACCTGCCTTGTAGTAGTCCAGCAGCGCCGGGATGTCGCTGGTCGGGTTGCAGTTGCCGAACAGCACGCCGCGGATCGTCTTGGCGTAGGTGACGATCTCGAGCGGACTGATCGGGATGCCGGGCTCGTTCTGGCCGATCGAGACGAGGGCCACGCGGCCTTCCTTGCGGACCGCCGAGAAGGCCTCGGCGATCAGCGCGCCGTCGACGACGCCGACCGTGATGACGGCCGAGTCGGCGCCCTGCCCGTTGGTGACCGATTCGACGAACGGGACGGCTTCGGCGATCGAGGCGAAGGCGTGCGTGGCACCCAGTTTCATCGCCTGCTCACGCTTGAAGTCGACGGGGTCGACGGCGACGACGTAGGCGGCACCGGCGTGGTGTGCGCCCTGCACCGCGTTCATCCCGACTCCGCCCGCCCCGATGATCATCGCGGTCTCGCGCGGCCGGACATGAGCGGCGTTGACGGCGGCGCCCCATCCGGTGGCGACGCCGCAGGAGACGAGGCAGGCGATGTCGAAGGGCAGGTCGTCGTCGATCTTCACCGCCTGCGACTCGTCGGTGACCAGGTGGTCGGCGAAGGTGCCGAGTCGCTGCATGGCGCCGATGGGCTGACCGGACGTACGGCTGAAGCGCGGATTGCCCTCGAGGCCGAACCCGTTCTCCATCCCCGCACCGGTGTCGCAGATGTACTGCATGCCTTGGGAGCACCACCGGCAGCGACCGCACGCCGGCAGATAGGCCGTGGCGACATGGTCACCGACGGCCAGTCGCCGCACACCCGGACCCACGGCATCGACGATGCCGGCGCCCTCGTGCCCGCCGACCATCGGCAGCGCGTTCGGGATGTCGCCGGTGACGAGGTGGTCGTCGGAATGGCAGAGACCGGATGCCATGACCTTGATGCGGACCTCGCCCGGACCGGGCTCGGCGAGGTCGAGGTCCTCGACCTTCCACTTCCCGCCGATGGCGTCGATGACGGCTCCGCGAACTGTTCGAGACATGGTGTGTACCTCCAGAGATGGTCTATTTGATGATGGCGAGTTTGCTGCGATCGAGGGTGAGAACGACGATCGCGATGACCACCGCGCCGTACACGATCTGTTGATAGTTGGGATCGACGCCGGCCACCGAGCCCCCGACCCGGAGCACCGTCACGATGAGGGCACCGACGATGACCTTCCACGCACTACCGATTCCGCCGGTGATCGCACATCCCCCGACGAGGACGGCTGCGATGGCGGGCAAGAGCAGGGCGTCGGCGAGTTGCGGTGCGGCACTCTGCTGCTGAGAGGACAAGACGATCGCCGCGAGACCCGCGAAGAGCCCCGACAGCGCGAAGGCGAGGACGCGAACACCCCGGGTGCGGATACCTGCCATGAGGGCCGCCCGCTCCCCGAGTCCCACAAGGTGAAAGATGTTGCCGCGCGGGTGGTAGTGCATGAAAGCCCAGATCGCGGCAGCGATGAGCACTCCGATCCACACCGCGAGCGGCATGCTGAGGAAAGTGACCGAACTGAGCCAGAAGATCGCGCCGTAGTTGGTGTCGATGTAGATCGTGGTGGACCCGGACAGAGCGAGCGCGATCGCCCCCCAGAAGCCGAGGGCGCCCAGGGACACCACAAAGGACGGCACCTGTCCGATCGTGGTGAGCAGACCGGTCAGGGCGCCGATGGCTGCCGTCGCGGCCGCGGTGATCAGCATCGCCAGCGGACCGGTCGCCCCGATCGTCTGCGCGAGGATCACGGTGCCCAGCGAGCACACGGCGGCCACCGAGAGGTCGATGCCGCCGGTGAGGATGACGAACATCTGCCCCAGTCCGAGCAGCAGGATCGGCAGCGCTTGGGCGGTCACCACCGAGAGGGCGGTCGTCGAGAAGAAGTTGGGTTCGGCGATCGTGACGAGTCCGAGCAGGACAAGCAGCAGCGCCGGCGGCCCGGCCGTCCGCATCGCCGCCGCGGACGGGAGTCCTCCGGGCATTGTGAGGCTGCGCGACGGGAGCGGTGAGGTCATCGTTGTCTCGGCCATGTCACATCATCTTCTCGAGTAGCTCGATCTTGGTGGGTGGTTCGGTGGCGACTGAGTCGTATTCGGCCGTGACCCGCCCATCGCGGAGGACCACGATGCGGTGCCCGAGGCCGATCGCCTCGTCGAGGGTGTCGGCGAGTACGAGGACTCCCACGCCGCGCGCGGACAGGTCCCGGATCAGCCGGTAGACATCTTCTTTCGCGCCGATGTCCAGTCCGCGAGTCGGGTGGTCGAGGATCAACACCGACAATCCGTCATCGCGTATCCATTTGGCCAGCACAGCTTTCTGCTGGTTTCCGCCGGACAGCCTTGCGATGTCGAGGTCGGGGTCGTCAGGTCGGATGTGCAGCTGCCGAATCCACTCGCGGGCCTCGTGCCGAGTGGCCGCGGCCCGTCCCCGGCGCCCGCGCGCGGGATGACTGAGGCAGATGTTGTCGGCGACCGAGGCGCCCGCGACCAACCCCTCGGAACGGCGCTCGGCCGGGAGATAGGCGACTCCGGCTGCCACTGCTTGTCTGGGTGACGCCGGGAGCAGACCGGAACCGCCGATCGACACCGTGCCCCGCGCCGGCTCGGCGCCGAAGATCGCCCGAGCGAACTCCTCTCGGCCCGACGACGCGACGCCGACCATGCACACGACCTCGCCGGGCCGAACGGCCAGGGAGACATCGTGGACACTGCCGGACACCGTGACGTTCCGGGCGTCGAGGACCGGGGGCGCCTCCTTCACGGGTTCACGTCTTCCGGTGCAGTAGATCTCGTCCGCGGCCTCCTTGCCGATCATCATCGCGTAGAGCTCTCGCTCATCGACGTCCTTCGTCGTGCGTTCGCCGACGAGTTTGCCGTCTCGCAGCACGTAGACGCGGTCGGAGAACCGCAAGACCTCGTCGAGCCGATGTGACACGAAGATCACCGAGCCGATCTCACGCAGCGCCATCACGCGACGGTGCAGGATCTCGATGTCGGCCGGCTGCAGCACCGACGTCGGCTCGTCGAGGACGAGAAGGGGTGCGTGTCCCGACGAACGATCGCTCACCGCACGGGCGACCTCGATCATCTGCCGCTCGGCGAATCCCACGTCCTCGGTCGGGGTATCGGGAGCCACGGTGGAATCGACCAGGTCGAGCATGGCCTGCGCCGCCCGGCGACGGGCGCCCCGGCGGATCAGCCCGAGCCGGGCGAACTCCGATTCCGATCCGAGCGTGAGGTTTTCGGCGACGGTCAGGTTCGGCAGGAGTGACTGTTCCTGGTGGACGACGCCCACGCCGTGACGGGCGGCATCGGCCGGGTCGGCGAAGACGAGCTCGGTGCCGTCGACCCGCATCACACCGGCGTCGGGACGATGTACCCCGGCGAGGATCTTCAGCAGAGTGGACTTGCCCGCGCCGTTCTCTCCGATGAGGCCGATCACCTCGTGTTTGTGCACGGTCAGCGACACATCGTCGAGGACCACATTCGGTCCGTAGCGCTTGGTGATTCCGTCGAGTTGGAGCAACGGTGTCATTTCACGACCCTCAATCGGTTGCGGGCGGGCCATCCGGTCGCGATCACCGCGGCGATGATGATCACACCTTGAGCGCCCTGCTGGATGTAAGGACTCGCACCTGAGAGCAGCAACCCGTTGCCCAGGACCACGAGGAGCAGGATTCCGACGAGTGAGTGCAATGGTCCGCCGCGGCCGCCGCTGAGGAGCGTGCCGCCGACCACGACCGCCGACAGGGTGAGGAACAGATTGCCCGAGCCGACACCGACGTCGCCGACACCGAGGCGGATCGTGGCGAGCACTCCGGCCAGTCCCGACATGAGCCCGGCGATGGTGAACAGCACGATCTTCGTCCTGGTGACATTGATGCCGGTCACCTTGCTGACCCCTTCGTCGCCGCCGACCGCGTACGTCTGCGTTCCGAGGGAGGTGCAGCGACACAGGAACCAGGTCAGCAGGAGCGCAGCGACGGCGAAGACGACGATGATCGGGATGCCGAGCCAGGCGCCCTGCGCCCACTCCCCCAGCCCCGCGTCCGCCAGTTGCGGTGTGCTGGTGCCGAACAGCACGGTCGCGACGCCGAGCCCCACGAACCAGGTGCCGAGGGTGACGAGAAACGAGGGCACCTTCGCGACCGCGTGGAGGACACCGTTCACGAGGCCGAAGAGCGCTCCCACCCCGATGGCGATGATCACCGCGAACAGGCCCAGATCGTTCCCGTTCACGCTGTTGGCCGCCAGCAGGACGAACGTCAGTCCGCTGGCCGCCATCACGCCCTCGATCGAGAGGTCGACGCTGCCGATCAGGACGACGAGCGTCGCTCCCATCGCGAGGATCAACGGGATCGCGGCCTGCTGGATGATCGCGTTCAGGTTGCCGAGTGTGAAGAACGAGTCGGCGGTGAACGAGAAGACGACACACAGTGCGACGAGCGCGACGAGCGGACCCACCGAACGCCCCCAGCGGGACAGCAATACCGACTTCTGGTCGTGCTCATCGGGAGCCGGCGGTCCGGCCTCCCCGGTCTCCGGCGGCACCGAAGTTGACGTGGTCATGTCGGGTCACTCCTCATTGCTCAGTGAGTCGGGATCGATCGGTCCGACGATGCGCGAGAACGGATCTCGAACCGATTCCACGATCTCTTCGTCGGTGGGGCGCTCGAGGTACCGAGCAGCGTTGTCGCTCGTGATCAAGGTCTGGTCGACATAGAACTCACGCTGCAGGCGCGACAGGTCGGACACCTTCAGCTGCCCGGTCGCCACCTGGTGGCAGATCGCGAGTCCCATCGCGCCGTTGAAATAGGGGTCGGTGGTGTAGGTCGAGACCATCTCGCCGGCCTCGATGGCCTGGAGCCCCTCGGGTGTGGCGTCGGCGGCACTGGCGACCTTGATCTGGCCGGCCTTGCCCTTCTCGCGGACGGCCTGGAGTGCCCCGAGCGCCATCGAGTCGGTGGCGGCCCAGATCCCGTTCACCTTGTCCCCGTACTTGTTCAAGAGAGTCTGGGTGGTCGTGTAGGCCTTGTTCCGGTCGAAGTCGGCCGGTTGGTTGTCGAGCACCACGACACCCGGGTGCCGCGCGATGCCCTCGGTGAATCCCTGGTAGCGCGTCTTGCTGATGTCGTTGGCCAGCAGCCCCTGGATCGCGATGACACCACCCTGGCCGCCGATGCTCGCTCCCAGGACGTCGCCCGTGTCAGCCCCTTCTTTCACGCCGTCGTAGCTCACGTACGACGCCCATCCGTCGCCGACGTCCCAGGGATGCAGGTCGGCCGGCTTGCTCCACTGGGTGACCGCACAGCCGCCGCTGTTCTGGACCGCGCGCACGATCGCCGGGGTGTCGGCACTGGTGTTGGGGTTGATGTTCAGCAGGACCTTCTTGCCGGTGGCCAGTACGGACTGCAGCTGCGACAGGGCGTTCTGGGAGTCGCCGCCGTACACGATCACCTTGAGATCGACGCCGACCGATTCGGCGTAGGCCTTGCTTCCCTCCACCCAGGCGGCTTCGTACGGATTGGTGAGCGAGCGCACCTCGGACACCATCAGCAGATCGTCGGCACCCGTGGTCGACCCGTCCTGCGAGCCGCAGCCGACGAGGGCGGCCGCGCCCAGGGCGGCCGCGACGACGAGGGTCGCACATCGCCGCAGTGGTCGAACGTGGTGAGTGTGTGGCATGAAGACTGCACCTCCTGTAAGCGTTTTCTACAGTGATCGGGAACACATGTCAAGATCGTGGGGATGCCGACCACTCAACCGTGCAGATAGCGACATCGACGCTGTTCAGCCCGGTTCGGCGACCGCCGGTCGGCATGGGCGGACGCACCCTCGCGGCAGACGCGCACGACCGCTCCCCAGGTCGCGCTGATAGCGCTTTCTCGACGCTGTCGCCGGTGTCTCGCCGAACGCTCAGCCCGCGGACCGGAGCAGCGACCGGCTGATGATCAGGCGCTGCATCTCGCTGGTGCCCTCGTAGATCTTGGTGATCCGGGCATCGCGATACAGCCGCTCGACCTCGTAACCGCGGATGAACCCGTTGCCGCCGAACACCTGCAGCGCTGCGTCGGCGTGCCGAACACACGATTCGGAGGCGTTGAGCTTGGCCATCGAGCACAGCACCTCGGCGTCGTCGTCACCGGAGTCGATGGCCCGGGCGGCAGAGACCGACAACGCCGTGGCGGCCTGCAACTCGGTGGCGATCGACGCCAGGGAGAAGGAGATGGCCTGGTTGTCGGCGATCGCCCTGCCGAACTGTTGCCGGTCGAGAGACTGTCGCACCGCGGCGTCGAGCGCCGCACGACTGATACCCAGGGCCAGACCCGAGATCCCGAGCCGCCCCTTGGCCAGGACCTTCATCATGTAGCCGAATGCCTGCCCCTCCTCACCGAGCAGCGCGGACTCCGCGAGTTCGGCATCGTCGAAGACGAGGCCACCGACCTGGGAAGCGCGTTGTCCCATCTTGTGTTCGTGGTATGCCCGACTCACCCCGGGAGTGTCGACATCGACGAGAAAGACCGAGATCCCGCCGCGCTTCCCCCGCTCCGGATCGGTCACGGCCAGCACCACCGCGAAGTCGGCGACCGGTGCGTTGTGGATGTAGATCTTCTCGCCGCGTAGACGCCACCCGGTCGAGGTTCGTTCCGCTCGCGTCGTGATGGACCCGAGATCCGACCCCGACCCGGGCTCGGTCAGCGCGTAGGCGCACCGCTTCTCGGCGCTCAGCATCGGGAGCAGGTACTCCTTCTTCTGATCATCGGTGCCGTAGGTGTTGAGGAGTGTGCCGAGGATCTCGACGAGACCGCATTGGTCGGCGATCGAGGCGTACCCGTACGAGAGGGATTCCATGACGAACAGGTAGTCGAGGGCGGTCCCTCCCGCGCCGCCGTCATCGTGCGGAACGGTGATGCCGAAGAGACCGATCTTACCCATTTCGGCGTAGATCTCTTCCGGAAAGCGTTCGGTCTCATCGAGTTCGGCGGCGATCGGGCGGATGCGTTCGTCCACGAACTCGGCGACGAGCGCACGTTCGTCGGGTCCGAACACAGAGGTCGGGATGCGGCTGTGCGCCGTGCCGGGTGCGAAGGTCATGTACTCACTCCTTGGTGTGATGGGCGATGCGGCCGTCGGTCAGGAGACCGCGCAGGCCGCGACCGACTCGAGCAGGTCCGGGTCCATCTGGGCCGGGGAGTCGATCAGCGGAACAAAATCCATGTGGGACAGGATGTCCCGTTCGATGTCGACACCGGGTGCGACCTCGACCAGCTCGAGGCCTCCGTCCACCAGACGGAACACGGCACGCTCGGTGACGACGAGGACGCGTTGCCCTCGGGCAGTGGCATGCGGACCGGAGAACGTCACCTGCTCCACGGTCCGGACGAACTTGCGAAGCCGGCCCTCCCGGCGGATGCACAATCGCCCGGCGACGACGTCGACGTCGAGGCCATCGGCAGTGAACGTGCCGCAGAAGATCACGGAGTCGGCACTCTGGGAGATCTCCACGAATCCCCCGGGACCGTTGATCTCACCGGCGATCCGACTCACGTTGACCGATCCGGACGCGTCGATCTGCGCCATGCCGAGACACGTCGTGTCGATCAGCCCGCCGTTGATGAGATCGAACTGGGTGGTCGACGAGTGTACGACTTCGGGATGGATTGCGGCGCCGAATAAGTCACCGGACAGGGGCCGTCCGCCGATGATGCCCTGTTCGATGAGGACCGTGTTGTCGTCGGAGCGGCCGGCCGCAACCAGCGCGTCGATGACGAGCGACGGGATACCGAAGCCGACATTGAGGACTCCACCCCTACCGACCTCGGCAGCCGCGCGACGGGCGATGATCGCTCGCGCCCCAGACCGCGACGACGCCGAGATCGCATCCGGAGCGGGCGCCCCGGACCGGCAGAGCCGGTCGTCGTACTCCCCGGCGTGCGTCTGCCACTGCCCCGGGACCTCGACGACCATGTCGACGAGCGGTGCCGGCAGGTGGACCACATGGGGGTCCAGTACGCCGTCGCTGATGTTCTTGACCTGTGCGATGACCAGTCCGCCGGAGGCGCGAGCGGCCTGCGCCACCGATGTCGCGTCGAGCTGAGCGGCCTCGCCGGCCCATCCGATATTGCCGTTCCGATCCATCGTGTCGCCGCGCACGAGTGCAACGTCCACCCGAAACGGCTTGTAGCGCAGATATTCCTGTCCATCGAACTCGACCAGCTCGACGAGTTCGGCGGCCCCCCGCGCGGTGAACCGCCCGCCGCCGCACCGGGGATCGGCGAACGTCCCCAGGCCCACCGTGGTGATGAGGCCCGGCCGACGGGCTCCGATCTCGCGGAACAGCTGACTGATCACCCCACCGGGCAGCGCGTAGGCCTCGAGTTGCTCACGGCGCGCCAGCTCGCGCAGTTCCGGCGACCAGGTCCACAGACCGCCGATGACCCGGGACACCATGCCGGGGTGCGCGAACCTTCCGGTCCCGCCACCCATCCGATCACCCATGCCCAGGGCGTAGACCACGGTGAGGTCGCGCGGTTCGCCGGCGCCGAGGAATCTGGCCTCGAGGGCGGCCAGGAGCGCCTCGGGTTCGAGGATTCCCCCGCCCGCGCCCGTCATCGCCACGGTGGCGCCGGTCGGGATCGAGGCTACCGCCACATCTGCGGAAGTCACCACCGGCCGACGTGTGCCTCTACTACGCATTGATGAACGCTTTCTGTGTGGTGCCGCAACATACATACTGCTCGATGTTGTGAAGCGTATCTCACTGTAAGCGCTTTCTCAAGAGGTCCGCTGGGTTTGTCGGCGGTCCCTCGCAGCTCAGCCGCGAAGGATGCGCGCCGGGCCGGTCGAGTGTCGGAGTACGACCTGCGCCGACAACGGTTCAGGCGAATCGGGCCGCGCGTCGGAGTCGAGCATGATGCGCATCAGATCCCACGCGCGCCGCCCGAGCTGCGCCTTGGGAGACGTGACCGTCGTCAACGCCGGAGCAATGTGGCGCGCCAGGACGATGTCGTCGAAACCGGTGACCGAGATGTCCTCCGGCACCGACAGGCCGGCGTCGCGCAAGGCCGAGATGGCACCGATCGCACTCAGATCGTTGAAGCAGATCAACGCCGTCGGATCATGCTCGAGCGCTTCCGGAACCGCCGCATGTGCACCTTCGACCGTGCCGTCAGCGCTGACGTGCGTCACCTGCAGACCGAATCCGACCGCGCTCTGCACCGCGCGCCACCGTTCCCTGTTCTGCCAGGCGAATTCCGATCCGCCCAGGTAGACCGCACGGGTGTGCCCGAGCTGAGCCAGATGACTGCACAGCTGCATCATCGGACTGAAGTTGTCGGCGACGACCATCGGCAGGTCGACGCCGAGTTCGATGCGGTTGACCAGGACCGCAGGGGCCTCCCGGCGTGCGAGCTGCTTGAGCCCCGCGGTCGGGATGCGACTGGACAGGAGCATCAGCCCGTCGACCTGTCCGAGCAGGTCGAGAGCTGTGTTCAACTCCTCGTCGGGGTCACCGTTGGAGTCCGCGACGAGCATCCGGTAGCCGTTCTCCGCGGCGCCGCGGTGCATCTCGTTGACCACGTCGAAGAAGTAGGCATTCGTCAGGTCCGGCAGGATCACGCCGATGTTCCGCAGACTGCCGAGCGCCAGACCTCGTGCGGCGCGGCTCGGGCGGTAGGCCAACTGATCGGCCGCCTCGTGGACCCGGTCGGCGAGCTCCTGCTTCACCTTGGAGGAACCGCTCATCACGCGAGAGACCGTGGCGATGGAGACACCGGCGGCCTCGGCCACCGTCGCAATTGTCGGCCGCGACCGAGACCCCTCCGGGCGCTGTGTGGACATGGTGGTGTCGTCCTCCTGATCGGCAGAAAATGGCGGGTGGTGCTGATCGATCCGAGAAAGCGATTCCTGATGCTCAGGAGGATGGTAGCGGTTCACCGATCGAGGTCAGGGCTGCCGCCGCGGCGGCAACCGTCTCGGCAGCGGGCATCTTCCACCAGCGACTGCTGAGCACCTCGACCTCGACCAGGCCGGGGTAGCCCGCCGCTCGGCAGTCGGCAACGAAGGCGGCGATGTCGATCGCCCCCTCTCCCGGCATCCCCCGGCTCGTGAGCTCGTCGTCGATGGGCGTACACCAGTCGGCGAGCTGCACCGACAGCATGCGGTCGCCGGACCCGATGATCTGTTCGCGCAGATCGGTTTCCCACCACACGTGGTAGGAGTCGACGGCGAGGCCGACCAGCGGATGCCCGATGCTCTCGGTCAGGGCGGCAGCCTCCCGAAGCGAGGTGATCGCCGAACGCGTCGCCGCGAGCATCGGATGGAACGGCTCGACCGCCAGGGCGACCCCCGCCTCGACCGCGTGCGGGATCAACTGCTCGATACCCTCGCGGATCTGCCGCCGCGCGGAATCGAGATCTCCGGTGAGCGGTGGACCGCACACGAGCACAAGACAGTCGGCACCCAGCGCTTGGGCCTGGTCCACGGCACGGCGGTTGTCGTCGAGTCTCTCCCGACGCAGCGATTCGGTCGGCTGGGGGAACATGCCACCGCGGCACACGCTGGTCACTCGTAGCCCCGCGTCGTCCAGCCGGCCACGAGCGTCGCGGAGATCAGGGCCCTCGAGGACATCACGCCACAGGCCCACGCCGCCGAACCCGTACCGGACGGCGAGGTCGAGCACCTCGTCGAGCGACGAACCGCGGATGGTCGCGGAATTGAGGCTGCACTCCGACAATCGCACGGCGTCAACCGATCCCGTGGACGCCGAAGTACGCGGCGGCTCGGCGTGCGGTGCTCTCGGGATCGACGAACAGTCCGATCCCGTCGGCCTCCCGCACGAGGTCGGCCAGATGGACCAGGGTGCGCCCGACCTCGAAGCCGCCGATCATCCGGAAGTGCGACTGCTGACCATTGAGGTACGCGAGCCATGCAACACCGACCTTGTAGTACTGCGTGGGCGCGGCGAAGATCAGCCGGGAGAGCGGCTCGGTCGGGGCGAGGATCGTCCGGAAACCCGCGACGTCACCGGCGTCCAGGCGTGCAAAGGCCGCCGACGCGTACGGCCCCAGCGCCGCGAATGCGCCCAGCAACGCGTCGCTGTGCCCGTCGTCGTCGCCGGCGATCATGTCGACGTAGTTGTAGTCGTCGCCGGTGTAGACCCGCACGCCGTCCGGGAGCCGTTGTCGCAGCCTGACCTCGAGCGCCGGATCGAGCAGTGACACCTTGATGCCCCGGACCCGCTCGGCGTGCGCGACGATGACGTCGACGACGGTGTCCATCGCCGTATACGGGTCTCGGTGTCCCCAATAACCGTCCAGTGCGGAATCGAAAACCGCTCCCAGCCAATGCAAGACGACCGGACGCCGCGCCTGCGCGAGCACCTTGTCGTACACGGCGAGGTAGTCGTCGGGTCCACTCGCCGCGGTCGCCAGGTGTCGGCTCGCCATGAGCACGCAGTCACCTCCGGATGCTTCGATCGCCGAGAGCTGTTCGAGGTAGGCATCGGCGATCTCCGTGGTGGAGGGTCGCTCCGTGGTGATCTGATCAGTGCCGATCCCGACCACCACACGTCCACCGAGGTGCCGGGCCTCGTCCAGTGTCCGCGAGGCGAGTTCCCGCGCGCCTTGCCAATTCAGGCCCATGCCGCGCTGCGAGGTGTCCATCGCCTCGGCGACCCCCAATCCGAGAGACCACAGGTCACGCCGTAACCGCAGGGTTGCATCCCAGTCGATCTGGTCGCCACCACCGGCCGCGGACGCCCGTCGGGGATCGGCGACGACGTGGGCTGCTGCGAAGACGTCGCGACTCCGTGGCGGGGTCGCGACCGTCGCGAGGGTCGCCGGTGCTCCGAGGAGATGCACCGAGGTACCCGTGGCCGTCGGCAGGGTCAGCGTGGTCATGACACTCCTGTAATCGCTTTCTTGCGGATTGACACACGAAGCCTATACCCTCTGAATATCGAGGTAAAGACCGTTCGTCTTCGCAACCTCGGTCCAGAAAACAGTTTCTAGGCGGTGTGCCGAACCCACCGCCATCCCCCGACGAAAGGGCTTCGATGGCCGACACGCAGAGGGGCGGGGCTCGCGAGAGCCTGGCCGGTAAGACAGCGATCGTCACGGGCGCCGCGGGCGGCATCGGATCAGCGATCGCGGCCGGTCTGACCCGCGAAGGGATGCACGTCGTGGGCCTCGACGCCGACGGGCGGGTCGACGACCTGATGGGATCGATGGGCGGCTCGGCGGTGTGCGGTGACCTGACCGACGCCGCGGTCAGCCAGGCCGCGATCGACGCCGCGATCACCCGCACCGGGCGGCTCGACGTGATCGTGAACGCAGCCGGGATCCAGAAGCGGACCGACGCGATCGACATCTCCGACGACGACTTCGATCGGCTGCTCGAGGTGAATGTGTCGTCGGCGTTCCGGCTGATCCGCCAGGCCACCAAGAGCCTTGTCGAGACGAAGGGCAGCGTGGTCAACGTCGCCTCCCTGTCCGCCGACCGCGCCGTACCCGGGATCGTCCCCTACGGCGCGACGAAATCCGCACTGACACAACTGAGCAAGGGGCTTGCCGTCGAACTGGGCAAGTACGGAATCCGGGTCAATGCCGTGGCCCCGGGTTACATCGAGACCGCGATGACCGCAGATGTACTCGGCGAGGCCGAGTTCCGCGATGCCAAACTCACACGCATTCCGCTACAGCGCTTCGCCGACGGTGACGACGTGGCCGACGTCGTGACGTTCCTCGTCTCGGACGCCGCACGGTACGTCACCGGCGTCGTCCTGCCGGTCGACGGCGGCTACTCGATCACGTGAACCGACAGGTCCCGGCGGCCACGCCACCGGCTGAGGCCTCGCGAGCCCCGGCACCGTGGCACGTCGTCGTCGCGCCGGATTCGTTCAAGGGCAGTGCATCCGCGCACGAGATCGCGACGGCGATCACCACCGGCTGGCAACAGGCCCGCCCATCCGACCGTCTGACCGTGCTGCCCCAGGCGGACGGTGGCGAAGGGACGCTGTCGGCGATCGCCTCGTCGACGGCGGACTCGCGCTGGCACGTCGTCGGCAGACCGGTGTGCGGACCAGACCGCCGGCCCGTCGAAGCCCGCTGGCTCGAACTGCCCGGTTCGGTCGCCGTCATCGAACTCGCGGAGTCGAGCGGCCTTCCCCTGATGGCGCACCCGGCACCGACCCGGGCGACGACCCGCGGGCTGGGACAGGTGATCATGGCCGTTCTGAGCACCGGCGCACGTCGAATAGTCGTCGGCCTGGGCGGATCGGCATCGACCGACGGCGGGGTCGGGGCCCTGCTCGAACTGGGCCTGCGCCTCTATGACGACGACGATCGGCCGGTCCACGTCGTCGATGCGCTCGATCTCGAACGCGTGACCCGAATCGACTCCACCGGACTCGCCGCCCTCCCACCCGATGGGGTCGAGATCCTGACCGACACGACGGCCACATTGTGCGGACCGGCCGGGGCGGCACACACGTTCGGCGCACAGAAGGGCGCCGACCAGCCGACGCGTCGGGCTCTGGACCGTGCGTTACACCACTTCGGCGGTGTCATGGCAGACCATTTCGGGATCAGCGCAACACAACCCGGCGCCGGCGCCGCGGGCGGAACCGGCTTCGGACTCCTGGCGTGGGGAGCGACGCAGGCCCCCGGGGCACTGCGGGTCAACGAGCTCACCGGATTGACCGCGGCACTGCCCACCGCAGATCTCGTCATCACCGGCGAGGGCTGCTACGACCGCACCTCGTCGACCGGGAAACTCGTGGGAACCGTCCTCCGGCACTGCGCCGAACGAGGTGTGCGTTCGCTGGTTGTGGCCGGACGGTTCGACGCCCGCCCGCCGGACCTCGCGGTGGAACTGTCGGCGGTGGCCGGTTCGGCGGAGGCCGCCATGGCGGATCCCACCGCGCACGCGGCCGCGGCGGTCAGGGGGGTGGCCACGTCCGTCAACGAAGCGAAACCGATTTCTTGATTCCCGTTGCAGCCGGCCCGACGCCGGCGGCCGCCGGGCCGAGCCGATGAGGAGTACGACGACATGACCGACCCGATCGCAACCAACTCCACTCCCCTGAGTCTGCACGTAGGGGACACCGCGACCTTCACCAAGACCGTCGGCGAATACGACGTATACGGATTCGCGGGCATCACCGGCGATTTCGCGCGCAATCACATCGACCGCTCGTACATGGAGGCCGGTTCCTACGGCGAGCGCATCGCCCACGGAGTCCTGATCCTGGGTCTGTCCTCGACTGCGTCGACCGAGATCGCGGCACGTGCCGGCGAGCGCGCGGTGTCCTACGGCTACGACCGTGTCCGCTTCGTCGCGCCGGTCTTCCTCGGGGACACGGTCACCATCACCTACACAGTCGACCGGATCGATGATGCCGACCAGAAGTCGTACTCGTCGATCGTCGCGACGAATCAGCGCGGCGAGACCTGCATGGTGGCCACCCATGTCCTGAAGTTCCTGCCGCACAACGATTCCGCATCCTGAGCCGTCCGCCTCGACGACCCACCCCGACCACCCGATCCGTCCGTCCCACCAGGAGAGCTCGTGCACACACCTCGAATCCTCACCGCCCGCCAGGCTGCCGACCTGATCCACGACGGCGACACCATCACGGTCAGCTCTTCGTCGGGTCTCGGCTGCCCGGACGCCGTCCTCGCCGGTATCGGCACACGGTTCGACGAGACCCGTTCGCCCGCCGGGATCACCAGCGTTCACAGCATTGCCGCGGGCGACATGTGGGGGATCAAGGGCATCGACCATCTCGCCCGTCCCGGCCTGCTCCGCCGCGTCGTCGCCGGTTCCTATCCGTCCGGTCCGTCGAGCGCCGACCCCCCCGCGATCTGGCAGATGATCGAGAACAACGAGGTCGAGGCCTACAACCTTCCGTCGGGCATTCTGTTCCAGCTCCATCGGGCCGCGGCCGCCAAGCAGCCCGGGGTGCTGTCGCAGGTCGGCATCGACACCTTCGTCGACCCCCGCGTCGGAGCCGGACGGATGAACACCATCACGCCGAACGCCTACGTCCGGGTGCAGGAGATCGACGACCAGGAGTGGCTGTTCTACGAGGCGCTGGTTCCCGACGTCGCCGTCATCCGCGCGACCACCGCCGACACCCACGGCAACCTCACCTTCGAAGAAGAGGCCTCGCCCCTGGGTGCGCTCGACCTCGCCTACGCCGCACACAACAACGGCGGGGTGGTCATCGCGCAGGTGAAGTACCTGGCCGAGGGCGGCAGTCTCGCACCGCAGGCGGTCCGGGTACCCGGCATCCTCGTCGACGCCATCGTCGTCGTGCCCGATCAGCTACAGACCACCCAGACCCCGTACGACCCCGCCATCTCGGGTGAGCTGCGACGCCCACTGAGCACCCTCGACCCCGTCCCCTTCTCCTTGGAGAAGATCATGGCGCGTCGCGCCGCTGCGGAGTTGCGATCCGGCGAGATCGCCAACATAGGCTTCGGCGTCTCGGCACTCGTCCCCCACGTTCTCGTGGAAGAAGGTCTTCCACAGGCAGTCTCGTGGGTGATCGAACAGGGCGCGGTCGGCGGTGTCCCGCTGCTCGACTTCGTTTTCGGCGTATCGCAGAACCCCGACGCGATCATGCAGAGCTCGGATCAGTTCACGCTGTTGCAGGGAGGCGGGTTCGAGCATTCGCTGCTCTCCTTCCTCGAGATCGATCGGCACGGCAACGTCAACGTGCACAGCCTGCCCAAGCGGCGTCATGTCACCGCGGGCCTCGGCGGCTTCGTCGACATCACCACGGGAGCACCCTCGATCGTCTTCGTTGGCTCGTTCACCGCGGGCCGTCGTGACATCGGGATCGGGAACGGCCGGCTGGACATCCGAGCCGACGGTCCGCACACCAAACTGGTCGCCGACGTCGACTCACCGACCTTCTCGGGCCGGCGAGCGATCGAGAAGGGTCAGCGGGTCCTCTATGTCACCGAGCGTGCGGTCCTCGAACTCCGGCCGGCAGGCATCACCGTCGTCGAGATCGCCCCCGGCGTGGATCTACAGCGCGACGTACTCGACCGCTCGGAGTTCGAGCTCCTCGTCGACCCCGACCTGCGCACCATGGCCTCGGGCCTGTTCTCGCCGGACCGCATGGGGCTGATCCTCGACCTCCAGCCTGCGCATTCGCGCATCCGCGCGCTGGACTGAGGACACCCGGACCGAGGCCGGGCCGTCAGGCCACGCGGTGCCGCTGCTCGGCGAGAACCGGCAGGATCTGTTCGCGGATGCGCACTTCGGTGGCCGCGCCGTCGATCGGGACCAGGATCACCGCGTCGGCGACCTCGGCCGCGTAGATGTCGCGGACCAGCGTGATCAGTCCGTGGGTGGTCCCGATGTAGCGGATGGTCCCGGAGCTCGCCTCCGACGACGCGACCACCGCGTCAGCGGCCGCCGCACGCGCCGACGCGGCATCCGGCGCGACGGCCACCTCCACCTCCAGAGCGACAACGAATCTCGCTTGATCGTGGCTGCCGGCCCGGAGCAGGGAACGCGCCCGCTGCGCATCGCGAAGGGTCTCGCGTCGCACGACGATCGGAAATGTCTGTGCCAGTTCGTCTCCGGCGACGGCGACCTGAAACCCCGGCCGGCCGATGCTGATCGGGGCCGTCGGTGCGGATGTCGGTGCGGGGACCACGGTGCCGCGGTCTGCACGTGCGTCGAGTTCGATGGTCATCGTGTCACCCCTCGTTCGAGTTCGGTCGGATCGTCTGTTCGGTCAGTGCTTGCGGTCAGGGCGCGTAGCGCGTCGAGCAGCCGGTCGATGTCATCGGAGGTGGTTCCCGCGCCGAAACTCGCGCGAACCGCGCCGGCCGGATGACCGAGACGTCTGAGCAGCGGGTGGGCACAGAACCGGCCGTCGCGCACACCGATGCCGTGTTGTGTACTCAGATACTCCGCGACGACCCGCGGTGCGATGCCGTCGACGGTGAAGCCCGCGATGCCGACCCGATCGGTGGAGTCGGCGAAGATCCGCAACGGCCGCACCCCGTCGATCGCGGCCAGTCCCCCGTCGAGACGCTCGGACAGGCGCGCCTCGTGCAACCCGATCGCCTCCGGCCCGAGGTCGGCGAGTGCGCGACAGGCCCGGGCGATCGACACCGCGCCGAGCACGTTCGGCGATCCGGCCTCGTGGCGGGCGGCCCCGGTGTGCCAGGTGACCCCACCGGCACTCGGACCCAGGTCGACGTCGGCGGTCGCACCGCCGCCGGCAAGGTAGGCATCGGCGGCGTCGAACCAGTCCCGGCGGCCGATCAGGACTCCGGCGCCGAAGGGCGCGTACGCCTTGTGTCCGGAGAAGGCCAGGTAGTCGATGCCGTGACTGACGATGGACACGGGTCGGTGCGCGACGAGCTGCGCGGCGTCGACCAGGATGCGGGCCCCGTGCCGGTGGGCGATCGACGCGAGCCGGCCGATCGGCAGCACCTCGCCGGTGACGTTCGACGCCGCGGTGACCGCGAGCAGCGAGGCCGGCGCCGACGCGAGCTCGGCCTCGAGCGCGACCAGGGTGTCCTCGATGGTGTCGCAGGCCGGGACGACCCGGGCCCGGTTGCGACCGTCGCGCGGCGCGCACCACGGCAGCAAATTGGCGTGATGCTCGATGTCGAGCACCACGACGTCCCCGGGGGTGATGTGGGCGGCGAGGTTGATGGCGTCGGTGGTGTTGCGGGTGAAGACGACGGTGTCGTCGACCCGCCCGCGGACGAACTCGCGCACGGTCTCCCGAGCGGCCTCGTACCGGGCGGTCGTGACCTGCGACAGATGGCCGGCACCGCGGTGAACACTCGCGTACTCGCCGAGCCCCTCGGCGACCGCGGCGGCCACCGAACTCAGTGCCGGCGCACTCGCCGCGTAATCGAGATTGACGTATCGCGTCGTCCCGCCGCCCGCCAACGGTACGGTCACGTCGGCGCCGACGACCGGGGCGAGACCGGGAACGGCCGGGCGCGCACGGTGGTCGAGACCGACGACGTGGGCATCGACAGACTCGCGGCCGACAGTTCTCGGTGCTGACAGGACAGCGGTCATGGCAGGAGCTCCTCTGAATTTCCGCGCTTGCCGCGTCCGGTCGGTACGCGGCCAGGTCGTCACCCGGAGCACCCCACCGCGGAGGAGGGTTGCCGACCAGCGAGCCGGGGCTTGTCACTGGCACTCATGACCTACGAACCAGAGTCGTCGATGCCGCGCAGACGTGTCAATTTTCACTCAGCGTGATCCGAAGTTAGGGCACACTTACCTGTAGCGTGTCAGGGGTGTCAGCGACTGATGTGTTCGTGTTGTCCCGCCCGCACGGCACCGTGCGGGGCCGGGGCGCCGTCCGGGGTTTCACCGATGTCGATGCGGCCTCGGCCGCGCTGCGTTCCGGCGAGGTCGGCGCGCTGACCGGCGCGATCCCGTTCGATCTCGCCGACCCGGCCGCGCTGGTGGTGCCCGAGGTCTTGGACCTCGACGACGCACCGCTGGCCGGCGGACCGCCGCTGTCGCGAATCCCGCTGTCGACCACCCTGCACCCCACCGCGGATGAACACCGCGAACGGGTGGCGCACGCCGTCAAACGCATCGTCGCCGGCGACGTCGGCAAGGTGGTCCTCGCCCGCAGCGTCGACATCGTGCTCGACCGAGAGGTCGCGCCAGGCGAACTCCTCGACGCCCTCGCGGGCGGGAACGCCGGGCACAATGCGTTCGGCGTCGACCTCGGCGCGGCCACCGGCTCCGGGTCGTGGTTGTTCGGTGCGAGTCCCGAAGTGCTGCTGCGGAAGTCGGGATCGGTCGTCACCTGTCACCCGTACGCGGGGTCGGCGCCCCGATCGCCGGATCCGGTCGTCGACCGCGCGGTCGCCGACGGATTGTTCTCCTCGGCCAAGGATCTCGCCGAACACGCGTTCGTCGTGGATCATCTGCGGGACCGGCTGTCGCATCTGTGCGACGACGTCGACGCGCCGTCGACCCCGCGCCTGCAGTCGACCGGTGAGGTGTGGCATCTCGCCACCCCGATCCGCGCGACGCTCCGCGACCCCGCCACCACCGCACTGGATCTCGCGCTTCTGCTCGGACCAACCCCCGCCGTCTGCGGCACACCGAGTGATGTTGCGGCACAGATCATCCGAGAGGTCGAGGGGGAACGCGGCTTCTATGCGGGAGCCGTCGGCTGGTGCGACGCCGCCGGCGACGGCGAGTGGATGGTGACCATCCGGTGCCTCGAACTCGAGGCAGATCGTCGCAGCCTCCGCACGTGGGCCGGGGGCGGCATCGTCGAACACTCCGATCCCCAGGGCGAGCTCGAGGAGACCGCGTTCAAACTCCGGACGGTGTTGAACGCGTTGGGGATCGACGGCCTCGACTAGCCGCGCCGGCTCAGCCCAGCGCCTGGTCCAGATCCCCGAGCAGGTCGTCGACCCCTTCGAGCCCGACCGACAGCCGCACCACCGAGTCGCTGAGGCCGATCGCCGCGCGTCCGTCGGGCCCCATCGCACGATGCGTGGTGGTCGCCGGGTGGGTGATCAGCGACTTCGAGTCACCGAGATTGTTGGAAATGTCGACGATCTGCAGGCCGTTGAGCACCTCGAAAGCGCGCTTCTTGCCGTCGATGCCGTCGTGGTCGTTGAGCTCGAAGGTCACCACGGTGCCGCCGCCCGACATCTGCGACTTCGCGAGATCGTACTGCGGATGTGATTGCAGGAACGGGTATTTCACCCACCGCACGCGCGGGTCGGCCTCGAGGAACTCGGCGATCCGGAGCGCGGAGGACACCGAGGCGTCGACGCGTAGGCGCAGTGTCTCCAGACCCTTCACCAGCGTCCAGGCGTTGAACGGACTCAACGCGGGACCGGTGTGGCGCATCAACTGCTGGACCGGCCCGTCGATGTACTCCTTGGCGCCGAGCACGGCGCCGCCCATGACGCGGCCCTGTCCGTCGATGTGTTTGGTGCCCGAGTACACGATGACGTCGGCGCCAAGATCGAGACCACGCTGCAGCAACGGCGTGGCGAAGACGTTGTCCAGCACCACCTGTGCGCCCGCGGCGTGCGCGAGTTCGGAGACCTTCACGACGTCGACGAGGCTCTGCATCGGGTTCGACGGCGTCTCGAAGAACACGGCGTCGGTGGGCTTGGACAGCGCCCGCTCCCACTGTTCGAGGTCTTCACCGTCGACGAATTCGGTCTCCACACCCCACCGCGGCAGGATCTCGTTGCACACGACGAAGCAGGAACCGAACAGGCTGCGTGCGGCGACGAGCCGGTCACCGGCCTTGAGCAGCGCCCCGAGTGCGACGAACACCGCGGCCATACCGCTCGCGGTCGCGAAACACGCTTCCGCACCCTCGAGTTGACGCAGACGCTCCTGGAACATCTCGACGGTCGGATTGCCGTAGCGCGAGTAGACGAATCGCTGGTCCTCCCCGGTGAAGGCACGTTCAGCCGCCTCGGCGGAGTCGTAGACGTAACCGCTCGTGAGGTAGAGGCCCTCAGAGGTCTCGTGGAATCCGGAGCGCGACAATCCACCGCGTACCGCGATGGTGTCGGCCGACAACCCTTCGGGCAGCGGGCGACCCACGGGCAGATCAGGACTCACGATTGCCTCCACGGCAGGTTCTCGGCACGCCAGCCCGACGCGCCGCGATGGTCGTTCTCGTCGAGGGCACCCTCGAAACCGTCGACGATGTTGTAGGCCTTGCCGATTCCGTCGGCGGTCGCGGCTTGCGCAGCGCCGATCGACCGATGCCCGGAGCGGCAGATGAAGATGACCTCTTGGTCGTCGGACACGCCCGAATCGCGCAGCTGTGCGACGAAGTCGTCGTTACGACGCCCCTCGGGAAAGGTGGTCCACTCGGCGAAGATCGTGCGCTTGCCCAGGATCTCGAGGTCGGGCACGCCGACGAACGACCATTCGGCTTGCGTCCGACAGTCCACCAGCACCGCGTTCGGATTGCTCTCGAGCTTCTCCCACGCCTCACGGGGGGTCAGGTCACCGGCATAGGTCATGAGGAACACACCTTCCATTCGCCGTTCTCGCGCACCACGATCGTGTCGACGACGTTCACGTCGTCGGGTGTCTTGTCATAGTGCCAATGAACCTTCGCGGTCGCCCGGTCACCGTCGACGACCAACTCCGTGATCTCCGGGATCTCGATGTGACCGTTGCGGGTCAGGGTTTCCCGGTTGTCCTGCACGAACCGCTCTTCGGAGATGAAATCGGCCGCCTCGACGTCGGCGGCGCAGGTGTTCGCCCGGTACTCGGCATAATTCGGGCCGTTCCGCGCGGTGTAGACGTCGTTGATCGCGTACTGGACCTGGGCCGAGTCGCCGGCCCGGTCCTCGGCGGGACGGGTCACATTCGACAGCACGACGCCGAGCACGACGAGGCCCACGACGCCCGCCGCGACGAAGAACGGCCATGCGTTCTTCCACGACGGGGGCCTCTGGTCACCCTCACCTGCAGCTTCGGCCATGGCGGGCAGTCTATCGAGCGTCCCGGGACCGGTTGAGACCGGCGTCGCCGGCCGTGCGGTGCCCGACGAGCGCACCCGCGCGTCGTCGGCAATCGGAACACCGTGAGTAAGGTGGCCCTAAGTACTTGAGTACCTGAGTACCTGAGTACCTGAGTACCGAAGTACAGCGGAGAACGACGACGCCGAACGCAACGACCAGCGAGGACCCCGGATGCGCTCTACCACCCGCCGCACACTCACCCTTCTCGTCGGGCTGCTCGCGGCAGCTCTCGTGGCGACCTCGTGTTCGCCGCCGGATGAGACCGTCGACTCCGGGATGGCGCAGGCGCCCGCCCCCGAGGCCGGCGCGATCCCGGTGACCGTGCAGCAGGTCTATGCCCCCGCGACGGTCGCACAGGCGCCGAAACGCGTCGCGGCGATGGGCGTCGGCGACGGTGACACCCTGCTCGCGCTGGGGATCACCCCCACCACGATCGCGCCCTTCGCCGACCCCGACCAGGCGTCGGCACCGTGGAATGCCGAGCTGCTCGCGGACTCGAACCCGGTCGTCCTCCCCAATTCCTCGGGTGCGTTCGGCGACGAGATTCCCAAGACCCTCGCCACCGAACCCGACCTCATCACCGCGGTCGGCGCCGACCCCACCCGCGATCAGTTCGACCTGCTGAGCAAGACCGCACCGACGATCCTGCGGCCCGCGCAGTTCCAGCCCTGGCAGGTGCCGTGGGACGCGCAGACCCGACAGATCGGCACCGCCGTCGGGCTGCCCGAGCTGGCCGACCGGAAGGTGGCCGAGACCGAGCAGTTCCTCGCACGAGTCCGCGAGCAGAATCCGCAACTCGCGGGCAAGACCGCTGTGGTCGTGACCGCCAGCCCGACCGGCGGCGTGTCGATCTACGGCCCCGGCGACGGCCGCGGGCAGACCGTCGCCGGATACGGACTGACCTTCCCGCCGGCGCTGCAGCCATCGCTGACCAGCGGATTCTACGGCGACCTCCCGGCCGAGAGCCTGAACCTGCTCGACTCGGCCGACGTCGTCGTCGCCGTCGACTGGGAGGGATCCAACGACCGGCTGAAGTCGAACGCGGCATTCAACCGCCTGGCCGTTGCGCAGTCGGGCCGCGTCGTCTACCTGCCCCAAGAGGTCGGCAGTGCCATGTCGGTGCCGACTGTTCTGACCATCCCATGGGTCGCCGATCAGGCCGTCGAACCGATCGCGGCCGCCGCGGGCAAGGCCTGAGCCTGCCGCGGCCCCGCCGCCGATCACCCGTCGAGGTGAGGGTTACCTCACAGATGGATTTTGGTCGGGGACAGCAAGCGCCTACCGTAGAAGGGATAGGCCTTATCCATACGCGCGGACCCGGGGGTCACCGAGATTGCTGGCCGGCGCGTGCTGAGCAACGGAAGACACCTACTCCATGAGCGACAACAGCCGCCCGCTGCGGGTTGCGATCGTCGGTGCCGGTCCCGCCGGGATCTACGCCGCCGACGCGTTGATGAAGTCCGACACCGCCAAGGACCGCGGCGTCAGCATCGATCTGTATGAGCGGATGCCCGCTCCGTTCGGTCTGATCCGCTACGGCGTCGCACCCGACCACCCGCGCATCAAGGGCATCATCACCGCCCTGCACAAGGTCCTCGACAAACCACAGGTACGCCTGCTCGGCAACGTCGACTACGGCACCGACATCACCATCGACGAACTACGCGCCCACTACGACGCGGTCATCTTCTCCACCGGCGCCACCGACGACCGCGTCCTCGACATCCCCGGCATCGACCTCGACGGCAGCTACGGCGCCGCCCAGTTCGTCGCCTGGTACGACGGCCACCCCGACTTCCCCCGCACCTGGCCCCTCGAGGCCGAGAAGGTCGCAGTCATCGGCGTCGGCAACGTCGCCCTCGACGTCGCACGCGTACTCGCCAAGACCGGCGACGAACTGCTGCCCACCGAGATCCCCGCCAACGTCTACGAAGGACTCAAAGCCAACAAGGCCATCGAGGTCCACGTCTTCGGCCGCCGCGGCCCCGCCCAGGCCAAGTTCACCCCCCTCGAACTCAAAGAACTCGACCACTCCCCCAACATCGAAGTCATCGTCAACCCCGAAGACATCGACTACGACGAGGGCTCGGCCGTCGCACGCCGCGGATCGAAGATCACCGACCAGGTCGCCACGATCATCGAGAACTACGCGATCCGCGAACCCAAACAGGGCGCGATCCACAAGCTGTTCCTGCACTTCTTCGAAAGCCCCACCGAAATCCTCGGCGAAGACGGCAAAGTCGTCGGTCTGCGCACCGAACGCACCCAGCTCGACGGCACCGGCAACGTCAAACCCACCGGCAAGACCACCGACTGGGAAGTCGGCGCGGTCTACCGCGCGGTCGGCTACCTCTCCGACAACCTGCCCGAGATCCCATTCGACTCCCAAGCCGGCGTCATCCCCAACGAAGCCGGACGCGTCTTCGACGAAGGCCAACAGCTCACCGGCATCTACACCACCGGCTGGGTCAAACGCGGCCCCGTCGGCCTCATCGGCCACACCAAGGGCGACGCCAACGAGACCGTCGACTGCATCCTCAAAGACATGGAAGCCGGGGCCCTCAACCAACCCGGCAAACCCGGCGAGGACGCCATCATCGAACTCCTCGAGTCCAAGAGCATCCCCTTCACCACCTGGGACGGCTGGTACCGACTCGACGAACACGAACGCGCACTCGGCGCGGCCGAAGGCCGCGAACGCGTCAAAGTCGTCGAACGCGAAGACATGCTCGCCGCGTCGGAGCCCGACAAGGTGTCCCGCCCCTCCGCGTGACGAACGCACAAGAGCGGCGGCCGAGATCTCTCGGTCGCCGCTCTTTCGCATGCGCCCGGCGGGTGCGGGGGCGTCCTCCCCGCACGCCGCCCGGCGCGAAATGCTTCAGTTGTTCATCGACTGGGGATCGCGGGAACGCCCGCGACGTCGGT
This sequence comes from Gordonia sp. McavH-238-E, assembly GCF_022348225.1. NCBI lineage: Bacteria > Bacillati > Actinomycetota > Actinomycetes > Mycobacteriales > Gordoniaceae > Gordonia > Gordonia sp. McavH-238-E. The sequence continues at coordinate 17,855 of NZ_JAKRFE010000020.1, read as the reverse complement.
GCCGCCGCCGGTCAGGACCGTCGACGCCGATGCCGAGGAGCCCGTGCCGAGCCGGTCCAAGGGGTTGTCAACGCGCCGGACGTTCCACCAGAAACCGGCATTGTCGGTCAGGTTCTCGGCGTAGTCGGAGATCGCGTATCCGGCGATCGATGACGGGAAGCAGCCGAACCAGGTGGTCTTGATCGTGAGCGATTCGTTCTTCTTCAGCTGCGACTTGAACTTCGTCGCGCCGTTGATCTCCTGCAGGGTGACGTTGCGGAACTCGCCGTCACGCGCGGTGACCCGCATGAACCGGGTCATGCTCCACGCCTGGTTCCACGGAGTGCCCGGAGCAGCGAACTGGCAGTAGACCCCGCCCGTCATCTGGAGGTTGGGAACGGCGGCGTGGGCGGGTGCAGCACCCACCAGCGTTCCACCGGCGATTCCTGCGGCGACCAGAACCCCTGTGAGAGCCCGTTTCAGCGATTTCATCGATCCTCCTCGTTCGTAGGCGACACTGTTGTGTTTCCCGACGTCGCCGTCGTGGGGCGGTTCATCCCATCCCACCGGCGACCGGTCTGCTGCTGTCGGTCCGAGATGCCCACCGACACCGGGACTATCGACCCAGCCTGAGCGAAGTGTTACCGCGCGCACAGCCTTCCCTCAGTATTCGTCGGCATTTCGTTATCCGAACGACACCCGGCTTGTCTGCTCCGCACACGGCGCGGAGGCGTCCCCGCGCAAGGTTGGTAAGGTTTACCTTCGTGCGCCGATCTGTCCGAGTTCTCGGAATCCCGCTGCTGCTCGCGACCCTTGCAGCGCTGGTCGTCGCGTCCGTGCTCTTCGGGACCCGACCGGTCCCTCTCGACGAGATCTGGCCGAGCTTCACCGCCGGCGCCCAGGAGATCTGGAACGCGTTGATCAATCTGCGGATGCCGCAGGTGCCGAAGGACACCGACGTCGACGGGATCGTGTGGGACCTCCGTGTGCCGCGCACCCTGCTCGGCCTGTCCGCCGGACTCGCGATCGGTGCGGCCGGCGCCATCACGCAGGGCCACACCCGCAACCCGATCGCCGACCCCGGAATGCTGGGCGTCAACGCCGGAGCCGCATGCGCTGTCGTGGGCGGCATTTATCTGCTGGGGATCACCAGCCCGATCGCGTTCATGTTCTTCGGCCTCGTCGGCGCGATCATCGCGTCTACCGTGGTGTTCGGGTTGTCGTCGCTGAGTGGCTCGAGTCCGCTGACCCTGGTGCTCGCGGGTACCGGCCTGACCGCGATGCTGACCGCCATCACGTCCGCGATCGTGCTCGTGGACACCAATTCGCTGGACCAGTGGCGCTTCTGGAGTGTCGGGTCCACGGCGGGCCGGGGCATCGACGTGTTCTGGGCCAGCCTGCCGTTCATCGGCGTCGGACTCGTCCTCGCGCTGGCGAGCGGATTCTTCCTCAACGTCCTGAGCCTGGGCGACGACATGACCAAGGCACTCGGTTCCCGGGTCGTGCTGATCCGCGCCCTCGGCGTGCTGACGATCACCCTGCTCATCGGAGCCGCCACCGCGGCCTGCGGCCCGATCGTGTTCCTCGGTCTGGTCGTTCCGCACATCGCGCGCGCGATGGTGGGCGCCGACTACCGGTGGATCATCCCGTACTCCGCTCTGCTCGGCGGCATCCTCCTCGTCGGCTGCGACATCCTCGGCCGCGTCGTCGCCCGCCCCGGCGAAGTCCAGGTCGGTGTGATGCTGGCACTGGTCGGGGCGCCGTTCCTCATCGTCATGGTCCGCCGACAGAGATTGGGGACCGTGTGAACCCGCCGACCTCCATGAAGACCGCGACCGGTATCGCCGAGAAGACCGGGCTCCGGGCCAAGACCCGGATCGCACCTCATCCCGGCGGCTACCGGATCGCCATCGAACCGATGTCGATGGTCGTCCGCCCGCGCATGCTCGCCGTGGCACTGGTGTCCACCACCGTCACCGTCCTCCTGTTCCTCACGAGCGTCGGGGTCAGCGACTTCCCGCTGACCCCGATCGACGTCGCGCGCATCCTCCTCGGCGGCGGCACCCGGGTCGAGAACGTCGTCGTCTTCGACGTCGCCCTGCCCCGCGCGCTGGTCGCGCTACTGGTGGGATTCGGTCTGGGCCTTGCCGGTTCGCTCACCCAGCTGATCGCCCAGAACCCGCTGGCCACGCCGGACATGCTCGGCATCACCGCCGGTGCCAGCGTGGCGGCGGTGACCGCGATCGCGTTCTCGACCACCAGCTGGGGCGCATGGCTCGGCGGTCTCGGCGTCCCCGCGTCCGCCATGCTCGGCGGGTTGCTCACCGCCGTCGTCATGTACGTCTTGGCATGGCCGGGACGCAAGGCCAACAGCGGCATCAACCCGTTCCGGCTCGTGCTGATCGGTGTCGGGATGACGTGGCTGCTGCAGGCGCTGACCCAGTTCCTGCTGTCCCGTGCCGACATCCGGGATGTCGGTCGCGCGCAGGTCTGGATCGTCGGATCGGTGGCGAACGTGGGCTGGTCGAATGTGTGGCCGGTCGTCGCGGGTGTGTGCGCGAGCATCGTCGTCGTGGTCGCCCTGGCCCGCCAGATCGGGATGCTCAGCCTCGGACCCGATCTCGCCCGCGGACTCGGTGTCCGCACCGGTGCGGTGTCGACGACGCTGCTCCTCACCGCGGTCCTGGTCGCCGCGCTGAGTGTGTCCGCGGCCGGCCCGATCGCCTTCGTCGCCCTGCTCGCCCCGCAGATCGCCCTGCGGCTGGCCGGTACCGCCGTGCCCACACCTCTGGTGTCCGGGGTCATCGGTTCGGCGCTGGTCCTGGGCGGCGACCTACTGTGCCGCACGGTACTGCCCGGTGGTCTGCCGGTCGGCATCGTCACCGCCGCGATCGGCGGGCCGTTCCTGATCTACCTGATGGTCGTCATGTCCCGAAAGGCGAGCGTATGACCGCGTCCTCCCTCGAAAACCCGACCGCCACCGCGCGATTGCGCGGCGTCGGGCTCACCGTCGGCTACGACGACCGGATCGTCATCGACGGCCTGGACATCGACATCCCCGACGGGCAGGTCACCACGATCATCGGCTCGAACGGATGCGGCAAGTCGACGCTGCTGCGGTGTCTCGCCCGGCTGCTGCCACCGCGGGCCGGCACGGTGTACCTCGACGGCGACGACATCTCGTCGGCCCGGCCCAAACAGGTCGCGCGCACCCTGGCGATCCTGCCGCAGAATCCCATTGCGCCCGAAGGTCTCACCGTCGCCGACCTGGTCGGGCGCGGACGACACCCGCACCAGCGCTGGTTCGCGCAGGCCAGCGCCGCCGACGAGGCGGCGGTCGCGCAGGCGATGGAGATGACCGACACCCTCGACCTCGCCGACCGCACCCTCGACGCGCTCTCCGGCGGACAGCGACAACGGGTCTGGATCGCGCTGACCCTCGCCCAGGACACCGACCTCATCCTGCTCGACGAGCCGACCACCTACCTCGACCTCGCCCACTCCATCGACGTCCTCGACCTGGTCCGCAGGCTCCGCGACGAGCACGGCAAGACCGTCGTCATGGTGCTGCATGATCTGAATCTGGCTGCCCGTTACAGCGATTCGCTCTTCGTCATGCGCAACGGCGCCATCGTCACCACCGGTTCCCCCACCGAGGTCATCGACGCCGAGACCCTCGATGCGGCGTTCGGCCTGCGGGCGCACGTGATGACCGATCCGGTCACGGGCGGCCCGCTCATCGTGCCGCTGGACTCACGGACGAACGCGACCCCCGCTGCCCCCTGATCCGAAAGCGCGACCCCTGGTGCCCCTGAGATCAGGGGTCATCCCGCCGAGCCGAATTCGCGAGCATCCGCTCGCGGAGCGAGTCGTACACCGGCGGTGACCCGGACAGGTGCGCGACGAGCACCGCGGCAGCCGTCGCGGCCAGCATGGGAAGGGCGACCGTGGTGGTCGCGGTCATCTCCATCACCACGACCATCCCGGTGAGCGGCGCCCGGACGACCGCGCCGAACAGCGCTGCCATCCCGGCCAGGATCATCGCACCCCGGAATCCCGACCCAGCCGAGTCCGGCTGCTGGACAACGATGTCGGCGACCTCGGCGAAGGTGGCACCCCACAGCGCGCCCAGTGCGAGCAGCGGCGCGAACAGACCACCGGGCGTGCCCGCGGCGTACGAGAGCGGACCTGCGACGAACCGGACGAGGAAGAGCGCGGCGAGTGCGGGGAGCACGACACCGCCGTCGACGACCGCCTGGGTGAGTCCGTCCCCGCCGCCGGCTGCGCGCGCGTCGAGGGCGAGCAGTGCACCGATCACCGCACCGATGAGAGCGGCGCGACCGATCGGGGGCACCCGCGAGAACCTGCCGACCCAGCCGAGGGTCCCGAGAACCATTCGGCTGTAGGCGATCCCGATGAGGCCGGAGACGAGGCCGAACACCACGAAGACGGGCAGCACCGTCACCGACGGCACGTCGAGATCGGGTACGTCGAATTCCGGACGGTCGCCGAGGATCACCCGGCCGGCGGCGACCGCCGCCACCACGGCGAACACCGTCGGCACCACGAGTCGCAGCCGGACCGAACGGCCGACCTCCTCGAGCGCGAACAGGGCACCACCGATCGGCGCGGTGAACGCCACCGCCAGCCCCGCGCCGCTCAGTGACGTCTGCATCACCCGGACGTCGGCGTCGTCCAGCCCTCCGCGCCTGCCGGTCTCGGCACCGACGACGGCGCCCATGTGCACCGTCGGCCCTTCTCGCCCGAGCACGAGCCCCGATCCGATCGCGGCGAGCGCGCCGACGAACTTGGCCGGGATCAGGCGCAGCGGCGCCGAGGACACCTCACCGCGCTCGACCGCCTCCACATGCTGGATTCCGCTGCCCGCGGCGGTCGGGACGACCCGAACGGCGAGCGCGCCGAGCGCCGCGCCGGCCGCGGTGACCGCGATGGGTACCAGCCACCCGGGAACACCGAATCCCGCCGACCAGTCGAGCATCTCGACGCGCCAACGGTCCAGGTGCCCGAGACACCAGCGGAACGCGCCGCCCAGCACACCGGTCACGAGCCCCGCCACGACGGCCAGCACACACAATCGCACCAGGCCCCGGTCGGCATGTGGTGGCGAGGTCACACGTGGACGCTACCCTGCATCGCGCATCACACCGGCTGGATCAGCCGTCCCTGCACCACAAGCGAGGCGTTCTGCTTGAGCCGGCGCATCCGGATGCTGACCGAGTACCCGGTGACGCCCTCGATGGCGGCAACCCGGGTCCGTAGATAGTCGTAGAAATGAGCGGTGTCCCGGCAGATCAGCGACACCATGAGGTTCCGCTCGCCACTGATCGCCGCGGCGAACGCGACTTCGTCGTGAGCTGCGAGTTCGGTTCCCGCCCGGTCGAGAGCCGCCGGGGTGACCGTGAGCCAGAGGGTGGCACTCAGGTCGAAACCGAGACGGTCGGGCAGGATCTCGACGTCGTAGAACAATGCCCCGGCGCGTTCGAGTGCGCGGAGCCGACGGCGGACTCGTCCGACCGTCCAGCCACAGATACGGGCGAGCTCGCGGTGCGCCCGGCGGCCGTCCTGGACCAGGGCCTCGATCAGCATCGCATCGTCGGCGGTCAGGCGCCCGCCGCCCGCCGTGTCGTCCTGTTCCGGCTCCTCCGGCGTGTCATCGCCCGCTCCGGTCGCTGCGGAGGCGAGGAGGTCCCGGTCGCGGTCGGCGAGATGGCCGCCGAATCCCGTCCATCTCGACGCCGGGTGGCCGGGGTCGAAGGCGTGCAGGATGAGATCGATGCTGACGTCGGTCACCGCGGCGCGCGCCGGGAACGTCTTCGCGATCGCTTCCTCGCCCGCCACACCGAGTGGCGCCCGGATGAGGCAGATGATCTCCGCACCCCCCGATGCGACGTAGGCGAAGGCGACTTCCCTTCGGCGGGCGAGTGAGGATGCGAGCGGTTCCATCCGATCCGGGCGGCACCGCACTCGTGCCACCCACTCCGACTGGCCGCGCACCGAGGGTTTGATGATGCCGACGACCTTCATCACCCCGGCCCGCCGCAGCGCCTGGTAGCGACGCGCCGCGGTCTGCTCCGAGATGCCGGCCACATCGCCCAGCTGCCGGAACGTCGCCCGCGGCGACACCTGTAGTGCGCGGAGGATCGTGCCGTCGATGTCGTCCATGATGGAGGAAGTGTACCGATGACGAGTCTCGGTGGCCGGAATCGTACCGCCTCAGGGAATCCGTACGCGATTTCGGGGCATGGACTCCGACAATGGATCTCTGCGCCGTGCGGCGCCCCCTTCCTCCAAGACCGAAAGCGAGCGCGTGACCGCGACCACCTCCCCCGTCACCACCGGTGTATCGACAGTTCCCGAACGCCGCACGGCAACCATCGTCATGGCCTGCCTCGGCGTCTTCGTCGCCTACCTGCCCATCACGAGCGTTGCCGTGACCCTACCGGCGATCGGCACCGCGTTCGGCGCGTCGACCGCTCAATTGTCCTGGGTCCAGGATGCTTTCGTCCTGCCGATGGCGGCGTTCATCCTCACCGCGGGGGTCTTCGGCGACGTACACGGCCGACGCAAGGTGTACCTGGTCGGACTGTCCCTCACCGCACTGGGCGCACTCGTGGCGTTGTCCGCGCAGTCGATCAGCATGGTGTGGATCGGACAGGCGCTCGCCGGCACAGGCGCGGCCGCGCTGCTCCCCACGACCCTGGCTCTGATCAGCCATGCCGTCCCCGACGTCCGCGAGCGCGGCAAGTTCATCGGCATCTGGGCATCGGCGCTGATGCTCTCACTGACGGTCGGGCCGTTGGTCGCGGGCCCGGTCGCCGAGTCGGCGGGCTGGCGCTGGATCTACCTGCTGCCGATCCCGGTGGCGCTGATCGCACTCGCGGTCGCGGCGGTGACCCTGCCGGAATCCCGTGCGCCCCATGCCCGTCGCCTGGACTGGCCCGGTCAGATCTCCGCCGCGGTCGCGGTCACCGCGCTGGTCTTCGGCGTCATCGAGGCCGGCGTCTACGGCTTCGGCGACGCCCGGGTCATCGTCGCGCTGGTGGTCGCCGTCATCGCCGCGGTCGTGTTCGTCATCACCGAGAAGCGTTCGGCGAGTCCGATGCTCGACCTCGATCTCTTCCGGAGCCGCGCCTTCACGGCCACGACCCTGGTCGCGATGATCACGTTCCTGGCGCTCATCGGCTTCATCTTCGTGCTCAGCATGTATTTCGGTCTGGTGCAGCAGCTCGGCACCATCGAGGCGGGCTGGCGGTTGGCCCTCATGAACGGCGCGTCGATGCTGGTCGGGGCGCTCGCCGGCAAGATGATGCACCGTATCCACGCGCGGTTCCTGATCGGCGGCGGTCTGATCATGGTCGCCGTTGCCCAGTTCGCACTGCTGACCATCGACGCCGAGACCTCGTTCGCATCCATCTCCTGGCGTCTGGTCGTGCTCGGGCTCGGGATGGGCCTGGTGATGGCACCGATGACCGCGACCGCGGTGTCGGCGGTGCCCTATCACCTGTCGGGGATGGCCGCGGCCGGCAACAACGCCTTCCGTCAGGTCGGCGGCGCGCTCGGTCCGGCCGTACTCGGTGCCCTCCTGACCGCCGGCGCGGTGAACTCGTTGCCGCAGAAGCTCATCGACGCCGGTGTCGAGGAACCGGTACGCGACCGGGTGGTCGGCGCGGTCGACACCGAGGGCCTGGCCGCCGCGAGCGGCCTGAACCTCGGCGCCGACACCCCCGCCGTGATGGGCGCCGTCGGCGACGCCTTCCTGGACGGCATGCACCTGTGTCTGACGTTCTCGGGCGTCCTCACCGCGGCCGCCGCGATCCTCGCACTCGTGATGCTGCGTCCCGGTCGGGCGGTCGAGGAGCAGCCGGTCGGCTGAGCCGCGGGTCGATGATCTAGGACCCGACAGGCGGCGCCCCGCCGAGCCCGTCGGTGACCGCGGCCGCGGCGGTCCGCACCCGGCGGCCGAGCTCGATGACATCCTGCCCGAGCATGGACGTGCGCGCGTCGACGACCGCGACGATGACTGCGGGCACTCCGCCGGGTGCGAAGGCGACGGCGTTGACAGAGATGGGCCGGTAGTCGGCGGCCGGATCGATCTCACCGACCACGACGTCGGTGGACAGACGACGCTGCGCCTCGCGTAGCGCGGAGACCGCACGCTGCCCGGCGATGCCCGTACCGCGCAGCCCGGCCACGGTGGCCGACAGCGACTGCTCTCGTTGATCAGCACACTCCACCGCGTACCCACGGGCGCGGATCACCTCGAGCATCGGCCGGTACATTTCGCGCAGTTCGGCATGGTCGATCCCGACATGGTCCGCACCGAGGAGCAGCCACTCGTTGAGCCGATCGGGCGGGTACCACGCGGCCAGTCCCGCGCCCAGCGGGGGCGCGATCTCCAGGGTGTCGCCCAGCCGCAGGCCGAGCGTGCCGCGGCGGCCGGCCACGGGTTGCACGATCTCACCGATCGCCAGGTCGGCCCCCGAGGGTACGAACGCGATTGCCGCCATGCCGCTTTCGTCGGCCAGATCGCGCATCAGCGGACGAGCGACCTCCACCGGGGCCATCGCCCGCGACGCCGCCTCACCGATCGGGACCACCGCGGGCCCCAGGCGGTAGCCCTTGGTGACCGGGTCCCGCAGGAGCCAGCCCGCCTCGGTCAGCGCGATGACCATCGGATAGCACGTGGGCTTCGAGACCCCGAGGTGCCGCGCGATGTCGGCCAGGCTCCGGGCCGTCGTCGGCTGGTCGGTCAGCAGCTGCATCAGCATGACGATGCGTTCGGTCTGCGGGGAGGAGCGCGCCATGCGCCCATCGTGCCACCGACGGATGTGTTCGCATAATGCGACTCTGGCGTCGCACTGTGATCGCAGTTACTCTCAGCCGCACACGTTGGACGGCTCTCGAAAGGTCCCCACAATGGCAACTGTCAACGGCGGTCAACTTCTTGCCCGCGCACTCGCCCAGGCCGGCACGACGGAGGTCTTCACCCTCCACGGCGGACACCTCGACGCCTTCCTGATCGCCTGCGCGGGAGAAGGAATCCGGCTCACCGACACCCGCCACGAGGCGAGCGCCGGCCACGCCGCCGATGCGTACGCACGCGTCACGGGCGGCTTCGGCGTGTGCGTGGTCACCTCGGGCCCCGGGTTCACCAACGTCTACACCGCGCTGGCCAATGCCTACCTGGACCGCTCGCCGACACTGTTCGTCGTCGGGGCGCCTCCGCTGCGCGAGACCGAGACCAATCCGCTGCAGGGCGGCTTCGATCAGATCGCCGCCGCCGACCCGGTCACCAAGTGGGCCTACCGGATCACCGACGCCGCCCGCGTCCCGGAGATCGTCGCGCTGGCCATCCGCAAGGCCACCAGCGGCGTGCCGGGCCCGGTGCTGCTCGAACTGCCCATCGACGTCATGTTCGGCGAGGCCGACGACGATCAGGTGCGCTTCCCCACCAACTACCGGGTCTCGACGCGGTCCGGAGCGGATCCCGACGCCGTGACCCTGGCCCTCGACCTGCTGCAGACCGCATCGAACCCCGCGATCGTGATCGGCGGCGGGATCACCTTCTCCCGTGCCGAAGAAGCGCTCGTTGCCTTCGCCGAGACCGTCGGCGTGCCCGTGTTCTATCCGGGCAAGGCCGATGGTGCGATCCCGGCCGACCACCCGCTCGCCGGTGGCGGACTCCTGTCGATGGGCACCATCCCGGCCCTCGGGGCGCCCACACCCGACGTCGTCGTCATGGCGGGCACGCGAGCCGGGATGTTCACCGGCGGGCGGGCCAGCATGTTCCCGGGCGCCAAGATCATCCAGATCGACATCGACCCCGCCGAGATCGGCCGGATCTACGACGTCGAGGTCCCGATCGTCGCCGACTGCCGCGCCGCTCTGGAGCAACTCACCGCTGCGGCCGCCGGACGGACCTGGCCGGACTGGACCGAGTGGGCGAGCACCGTGAAGGCCGCCAAGGGCGCGCACGCCGCCGGATTCCCCGACGCGACCACCGACACCGGCAAGATGCACCCCTACTTCGCGGCCAAGGCCATCGTCGAGGCCTGCCCGCCGGACACCATCTTCGTGCTCGACGGCGCCGAGGCCCCGTCCTGGGCAGAGTTCTTCGTCGCCGTCGGACGTCCGGGAAGCGTCCTGCGGCTGGGTTATCTCGGATGCTTGGGCGTCGGACCGGGATTCGCGATCGGAGCGGCCCGGGCCCGGCCCGGCGCACCCGTCGTGCTGATCACCGGAGACGGCGCAGCCGGTTTCCACCCGCAGGAATTCGACACCATGGCCCGTCATCACCTGCCGGTGACCACCGTCGTCTTCAACAACGCCGTCTGGGGTATGTCGATCCACGGGCAGGAGGCCGTCTTCGGGCCCGAGGGCGTGGTCGTGTCCGAGCTGGCCGACAGCGACTACGAGAAGATCGCGGAGGCCTTCGGCGGAATCGGAATGCGCGTCAAGCATCTCGACGATCTCGCGCCCGCCGTCGAGAAGGCTCTCGGCGCCGATGTCCCCGCGTGCATCAACGCCGAGATCGAGCCGGGCGTCGTCCACCCGATCACGACCATGATGCTCGGCGACGTCACGAGCACCGACGAGATCGTCGTCCCCTACTACGAGAACCTGCCCCGGTGACCACCGATCACACCCGGCGAGAGGGAGAGACCATGACGGACAAGCGTGTCGACGGCAAGATCGCCGTCGTCATCGGCGGCGGCTCGGGCATCGGCGAAGCCGCGGCCCGGACGCTGGCCGTCCACGGTGCAGCGGTGACCGTGGCCGACGTGAATCTCGAAGCCGCCGAGGCTGTTGCCGCAGACCTCGGCGGAGACGCACAGGCGCGGTGGGTCGACGTGACCGACGAGGAGTCGGTGGCCGCGCTCTTCACCGGGGTGACGGACGACCTCGGCGGTGTGGACATCGCGGTGAACTGCGCCGGGTTGAACATCCCGGGGTTCATCGTCGACCTCGACGCGCAGCAGTGGCAGACGACCATCGAGTTGTGCCTCACCGGTTCGTTCCTGGTGACCAAGCACGCGGGACGAACGTTGAACGACGGCGGATCGCTCATCGGCATCGCCTCTCTCAACGCCCGCCAGCCTGCGGCCGGCTTCGCGGGCTACTGCGCGGCCAAGGCGGGCATGGTGATGCTCGCCGAGGTCGCCGCACTCGAGCTGGCCCCGCGCGGCATCCGGGTCAACTCGATCTCCCCCGGGCTCGTGGACACCCCGCTGGTGCAGACCCTCACCTCGATCCCGGTCATCCAGGACGACTTCACCGAGAACACCCCGCTCGGGCGGAACGGCCGGCCGGACGAGATCGCCGACGCGGTCCTCTATCTCGCCTCCGACGACTCGCGGTGGGTCACCGGGGAGACGATCAACATCAACGGCGGTGCGCACCTGCGCCGGTATCCCGACGTGATGCGCCACCTCGCCGACCTGGCGGCTGCCGAATGACGACGCCGACCGACTATCGTCTGGCCGAGCAGACCCGGCTCCGCGCACGCCTCGACGGAGACGCCCCGGCGCTGTCGGGGGCCGGGGTGCAGCTCACCTACCGGCAGCTCGACGACCGCGCCAACCGTCTGGCGAACGTGTTGCGCGACCGCGGTATCCGAGCCGGCGATCGGATCGCCGTGTTGGGGAAGAGCTCTCCGGAGATCATCGAGACGGTACTCGCCGCCGCGAAGATCGGCGCGGTCACCGTGCCGCTGAACTGGCGGCTCTCGGTCCGCGAGCTCGGCGAGGTCGTCGACGACGCACGGGCACGTCTGATCGTCTGCCACCGCGACTTTCTCGATGCGGTGACGGAGATCCTCTCCGGTGCAGACACTGTCATGGAACCGATCGCGTTCGGCGATCCACGACAACCGCTCTCGTACGAACAGTTGCTGGCCGCGGCGTCCCCGAATGATCCGGGCCACGTCGGCGACGCCGACGACGTGGTCCTCCAGCTCTACACCTCGGGTACCACCGGCCGGCCCAAGGGCGTGCTCACCTCCAACACCAACCTGGGCGCCTGCACGCAGGCCGGCGGGCCGTGGGGGTTCGACGACTCGTCGGTCAGCCTCTGCGCCATGCCTCTCTTCCACATCGGCGGACTGGGCTGGGCGCTGGTGGGGCTGGCCAACGGCGCACACAACGTGGTCATCGCCGACTTCACCCCGGAATCCCTCCTGGACACCCTTGTGCGCGAACGCATCACGAACGTCTTCCTGGTACCGACCGTCATCGGCATGCTCGTGGACGTACCGGGCGCCGACCAGGCCGATGTCGGGGCATTGCGGTCGATCGCGTACGGGTCCGCGCCGATCACCCCCGCACTCCTGCGACGGACGCTGCGCACCTTCGGCACCCCGCTGTTCCAGGTGTACGGACTCACCGAAACCCACGGCGCGGTCACCCAACTCGACGCCGCGGACCACAGCACCGACCCCGAGCGCGCACATCTGCTCCGCTCCGTCGGCCGCCCGTACCCCTGGGTGGAACTGACCATCAGAACCGCATCGGGCACCGAGGCGACGTCCGGCGAGCAGGGCGAGATCTGCGTCCGGACACCGCAGGCGACCCGCGGCTACCACCGGCGCGACGCCGAGACCGCGGCGGCCATCGACGCCGACGGCTGGCTGCACACCGGCGACATCGGCCGCGTCGACGCCGACGGTTACGTGTACGTCACCGACCGGCTCAAGGACATGGTCATCACCGGCGGTGAGAACGTCTATCCCACCGAGGTCGAGGCGGTTCTCGGCGACCACCCGGACGTCGCGCAGGTCGCGGTGGTCGGGCTGCCGCACGACACCTGGGGCGAAGAGGTGACGGCGTTCGTCGTGCCCGCCCCGGGGCACGAACCCACCGAAGCCGATCTCCGCGCCTTCGCCCGGTCCCGGCTGGCCGGCTACAAGGTCCCCAAGACCGTGCACATCGTCTCGGCGCTTCCGCTCGGCGCGACCGGGAAGATCCTCAAACGCTCTCTGCGAGAACAATTCGCAGCACGACGCGGGCCGGTCGCGTCAACTCCGGCGACCGCCGACGAGTGACGTCACATAGCGCGCGGGGACATCGAACCACACCTCGCGCGCCGGCGTCCGCTGCAGTACCGATTCGGGCAGCTCGGTGGAGTAGGTCAGACTCAGCGTCCCGGTGAAGTCGGGATGGACGCGATCGAGCGCCGGGATCTCGATGACGAGACCGCCGGGGTCGATGACCGCGCGGACCATCGACCCCGGCGGGGCCGCCCACTCGTGGTCGACGGCCCGGCCGGCGCGCCCGGGAACGGTCGACATCGTCGCCAGGACTCGACGAGGCGTCAAGACGAGGGCACCGGTGAAGGGCCGGACGGAGCCCTGCGCCGATCGGCCGGGTACGCGGCCGCTGAATCGCAGTGTCACGGGCACGAATTCGACGATGTGGTGGGCCTGCTCGGAAGCGGCTTCGGCGCGAAGGTCATCGGGGAGCTTGCCGATGCCGAGCATCCGCCGCAGGGAGGCCATGGCAGCACCCTAGATCCCGCGGCGACGCTCCGTCAGGAGAATGCCGCGGCCACGTCCGCGGCTCGCCGCAGTTGATCGGGGTCCGAACTCGTCGGGATGAGTTGGACCTCGTCGGTGCCGATGTCGGCGAAGCGCCGTAGGATCTCGGCCAGCTCGGCCTCGGTGCCCGCCCACCCGGTGGTGGGTGCGATCGCGTCGACGAACTCCGAGGGGATCCAGTTCATGTAGTGGTGCAGGTGCCGGGTGACCTGCGCGCGCGGACCGTCGCCGTCGCCGATCGCGAACCAGAACGACGTCGCAAGATGCGGTGCCGCCCGCCCGGCCTCGGCCCACGCCGACCGGGCGACGTCGAAGAGTTCGTTCTGCTTGACGGTGTCGAGATCCAAGGTGACCCCGGCGATCCCGTCCGCCCAGTCGACCGCGCTGCGGATGGTCTTGGGTCCGGTGGTGCCGACATGCAGTTCCGGCCCACCCTTGCGGTGCGGCGGCGGACCGACCGGCAGGACCGACTCGGTCAGCTTCTCTCCGGCCCATACCCGTTTCATCGTCGCCGCGCGGTCGGCGAGTTGACGCATCGTCTGCGTCGACGGGTCCGCGCCGACCGCCCGATAGTCCTCGTGTCGCCCGCCGACGCCGAGGGCCACGGTGAGGCGGCCGGCCGACAGCATGTCGCCGGTCGCCAGTGACTTGGCGAGCATCACCGGGTCGTGCAGCTGCGGCACGACGACCGTCATCACCAGCGGTACCCGAGCCGTCCAGGCCGCCAGCGCCCCGAGAAAGGTCAGGCATTCCGGGTTGTCGAACGCGATGCGTTCACCCCAGCACAGGGAGCTGAACGGACCGTCGTCGATGGTGGTGGCCCAGGAGTGGAGCATCTCGGCATCGAGATCGGGCTCCATCACGGGCATCGTCATCCCGATGCGCACGAGCGCCATTCTGGCACGGACGACCCACGACCGGACGTGGTTTCGCAGATGCCGCGCATCGTTGCGGCAAACGCAACGATGCGCGACATCGGTTCTGTCAGTGCTGGTTCCGCCCCGGAGCACCGGACGCGGCCCGGCCGACATGCGCTGCCCGCACCGGCGAATTCTTCAGTTCGCGCAGCGCGGTCCGCAACCCCCGGCGCTTACCGGTCTCCGGGTCGACGCCGAAGTGGTCACTCATGCCCTCGCGGATCGCGAACCGCAGCTCCGACGCCGTCTCGGGCGCGTCGTCGGACGTGGCCTTCAACAGCGAGTTCGGCAATGCCAGCTTCGCGATGGTCCGGAACGACTGCGCATACTGGCCCAGGAGGGTCCCGGTCGTGTACGGCAGGTCGTACTTGTCGCAGAGCTCACGGACGCGCACACCGATCTCCTCGTACCGGCTGCTCGGCAGGTCGGGGAACAGGTGGTGCTCGATCTGGTGACTGAGGTTGCCACTCATGAACCGCATCAGCGGGCCCGCCTTGAAGTTGGCCGATCCCAACATCTGCCGCAGGTACCAGCGCGGCTGATCCTCGTTCTCGAACTCCTCGACCGTGAACTTCTCGGCGCCGTCGGGGAAGTGACCGCAGAAGATCACCATGTACGCCCAGTAGTTGCGGACGATGTTCGACGTGAAGTTCGCCGTGAGCGTCGTCTTCCAGTTCGGTCCGGCCAAGGCGGGGTAGATCAGGTAGTCCTTGGCGGCCTGCTTGCCGACCTTGGTGCCGATCACCCGGAGATCCTTGGCCGCCTGGCGGTAGGTCTTCTCCTTGTTGCGCAGCTTCTCCGTCTCCAGATGGTGCAGTGCGACACCGTATTCGAAGAATGTTCCCAGCGTCAGGTTGTAGATCGGGTTGCCGACGTTCCACCACTCCCAGGGCTGGTCCCGGGTGACGCGGAGGATACCATAGCCCACGTCGTCGTCCATCCCGACGACGTTCGTGTACTTGTGATGGACGAAGTTGTGCGAGTGCTTCCACTGCACGCTCGGGCAGGTGGTGTCCCACTCCCACGACGCCGAGTGGACCTCCGGATCGTTCATCCAGTCCCACTGACCGTGCATCACGTTGTGGCCCAGTTCCATGTTCTCGATGATCTTGGCCAGCGAGAGCATCGCGGTACCGGCCGCCCAGGCGACCTTCTTGTTGCTGAACATCAGGGCGAGCCGGCCGCCGGCCGCGAGACTCCGCTGGATGGTGATGGCCCGCCGGATGTACTTGGCGTCGGCCTCGCCACGCGACTCCTCGATGTCACGGCGAATGGCGTCGAGTTCGGCGCCGAGGGTCTCGACGTCGCTGTCGGTGAGATGTGCGTACTGATCGATGTCGGTGATGGCCATGAAGCCTCCTACAGATCGAGGGTGCATTCACCAGACACGGCGCTGATGCATGTCTGGATTCGTTCTCCTTCGCGACGCTCCTCGCCGGTGCGCAGGTCACGCACGTAACCCCCGGCGAGTGGCACGACGCAGGTCTGGCAGATGCCCATCCGGCATCCGAACGCCATCTGGATGCCCAGGTTCTCGCCCGCCTCGAGCAGCGTTGTGGCGCCGTCGATCTCGGCCTCTTTGTCCGAGATCGCGAATTTCACGGTGCCACCCTCGCCGCCGTGGTCGGTGCGCGCGATGGCGAACCGCTCCACGTGCAGCCGCTCGCGGAGACCACCGTCCTCGTAGTGGCTCTCCATCGCGTCGAGCAGCGCCACCGGCCCACAGGCCCAGCATTCGCGCTCGCGCCAGTCCGGCGCCCACTCGTCCATCCGGGAGACGTCGAACTTCCCCATCTCCTTGGTCAGCTGGAGGTTGAGGTCGTAGTCGTCGGCCTCCTCGGCCAGTTTCTCCATCTCGTCGAGGAAGATCACGTCGTCGCGCGTGGGCGCGGAGTGGATGTGCACGATGTCGGGCGTCTCACCGTGCGAACTCAGCTGTCGCAGCATGGCCATCACGGGGGTGATGCCGCTTCCGGCGGTCACGAACAGGATCTTGCCCGGCACCGGTTCGGGCAGATGGAAATCGCCCTTCGGGGATTGCAGCCGGATGATCGTCCCGGGGCTGACGCCGTCGACCAGGTGCGACGAGAGGAACCCGTCCGGGTTCGCCTTCACGGTGATCGCGATGGTCTTGTTCTCGTTGGCCCCGATGGATGTCAGTGAGTACGACCGCCAGTGCCACTTGCCCTCGATCTGCAGACCGATGCCGACGTACTGGCCCGGTTTGTACGAGTCGGGGAAGCCCCAACCCGTCCGGATGGTGACGGTCGCGGTGTCGTCGGTCTCCTTGGTGACGTCGAGCACCTTGCCGCGGAGTTCCCGTGCGCTCCACAGCGGATTGATCAGGTGCAGATAGTCGTCCGGCAGGAGCGGAGTGGTCGCTCGCGCCACCAGACCGCGGATGATGTTGACCTCGGGCTTGCGGGCCTCGACCCCCGCTGCCGGCCGCTTGCTCCACTTCAATAGGTTCACACAAACTCCTCCCCTGGAATCCCCTCGGCTGGAGTTACTGGCGGGTATTTACCCTTCGGTGCACGACTGTACACATGCAATTGGTGACCGCGGTCACAAGCTTCGATATTGCCAGTTCAGACGCGGATCGGCGACCCCGCAGGTCACCAGACGAAGGCGCCGCCGGTCCAGATGCCGGTCGCGATCAGCGCGAAGAGCAGCTCGATGCCGATCGTCTTGACGGCGGCTCTGAGTGCCGAGAACGCGCCGCGCCAGGCTCCGTCGAAGCTCCGCGTGCGGACCAGTTCTGACGCCAGTGCGCCGACGATGAACCCGAGCAGCAGACCGATGACCGGCACGACGAAGAAGCCGACGATGCCGACCAGGCCGCCCACCACGATCGTGCGGTTCGGGATCGCGTCCGCGCGCAGGGACCGCCCGGCGACCAGGTACTTGAGCACCTCACCGATCGCGATCACGACGAGGGCCAGCGCGAACACCGACCAGGCCCAGCCCCCGACGATCAGCGCCCACACGAACAGCGCGCCGACGATGAGCAACGTCCCGGGCAGGATCGGCACGACGATGCCCACCAGTCCGACCATGATCACCGCTGCGACCAGCAGCTCACCCCAGAACGGCACCCGCGTGTCGTCCGGTCACTCGCCGGGTGTCGACGACGCGTCGGGGCGTACGTCGGTGGTCCGGCCACCGGTCTTGACGATCGAGGTCATCGCCGGAGCCGGTTCGTTCGGGGACTGGTCCTTGGGGGCCGTCCGCGGCGGCGGGCCCGCGGGACGCGGGGGCGTTCCCGGCGGGGGTGTCGAGGGCGGGGGTGTCGAGGGCGGGGGCACCGGGCGTGGACCACCGGCCGGCCGAGGGACCGGTCGAGGCTGCGGCGGCGGGCCCGGTCGGCGGGGCGGCGGACCCGGCGGTCCACCCGCAGGCTTCGGCAC